>NZ_CADBFF010000002.1:0-199104 GCF_902793885.1 uncultured Succiniclasticum sp. | reverse complement strand
GGGTAAATCCTCCTTGTTGATTTGGTGTGGTAACTTAATTCTACAAAAGGATTTACACCATGTCTATTTAATTTTGCGCAACTTATTGTACCTTATCAATCATAAGCATGAACAACATAGTTCCTTAAACAGTAGGCAAGTACATATTCTTCACACGTATCATAAGCCTCATGTGTGACATCGCTGTATAACTTTTCATATATTGAGCCATAATGTTTGTTAATTTTCTTTAAATCAGATATATATTTTTTCCAATGCTCTAAAAACAAACGAAATTCCATTACATAAGCGCAAAACCGCCTGTCAACCTCTGCAATAGCATACTTATCACCTGATTTTAAGTTTCTTAATTCATCTTTAAACTCATTATAAGCTTTTTCTGCAGCAATGGATCTTTCTATATTCTTAAAGAGTTTTTCCATTACAAAAGCTGCGTTGGATATTTCTTTAGTTTCCTCATCAGTGAACAAAGTACATTGCTTTAATATCCTTCTACTATTAAAATCGTTTGATGGAGGCATCTCTTCATAAACTAATCCCTTGAATGGAAACTCCACCATATGAAATTCACCGCCTTTATTTTATGGGCATTTATTTCTTCCATATTTATCCCAGATAATATTCACAATAGTCCCTGTGGATGTGTAATTATAAAATTTCAACCAGTCAGTTTTCTATAAAATTAGTGTCAATTCTCTTTCTGCTACTCTGGAAATCGATAAACACAGCTTTATAATTGTCTACAGGGTTCATACACTTTCAAAATGCCGGCGCTTATATCACCATCACAAGCATTGCATTTTAAAACATAATTACAAAACAGCTTTGTGCTGCCTCATCCAGGAACCTTTCTGATGGATTATACTCTTCGCTTGCCAACTCTATTCTTGCTCAGCGTTCGAGCCGGAAGATTTTGATGTAATCGGCTTGAAGTTCATTGAGCCTCTTGTATTTCTGCTAGTATAATAATTTCCGGTTAGTTCTCCGGATTCTTCAATCCAGAGTTCTGCTGTTCCTTTGTGGATTGAACTTCTATCAGCAAGTTCTGCTTTGGGTTCATTCTGATAGATATAAACAATCTTTTTCCAGTCACCCTCTGTTTCTATTGATGACAGTACCGAAAAGCTTCTACTCTCGCCCGTTTTAAAAGCGATCGATACATTAAGAAAACTCTGTTTAATATCCAAACTGCCGTCATACTTTTTGTTCTCGCCTTGCCAGTCCGAAACAAATGTTCCCGTGTATTTTTTGGCAAGAACCGGCATATCAACAATCTTACTGACCCACTTCCATTTCCAGATCACAGTATTAAATAAAGACATCAGAACTGTAGTTATACCAATGGCTTCTCCAGCATAACCAAACACATTATAGCAAAGTTCACCCCAAGCATTAACTTTCAAGTAAATGCCTATATCGGACTTAGCTATATAGCAGCGGAATCCAAATATAATGAATAAGAGCCATATACTGTATTTCATAAACTTTTCATATGATTCCTTCATTGGTCATACCCCAGATAGTTCCATGCATCATAAAGCCATTGTCTTACATCCGAATCTGTCCATTTGCGACCTTTGAAAAGATAAAGCATTCTACTTACTTCTGTCCATTTTTCATGTTTGCCTTCTTTTATCGCGTTATAGAGATAGATAATTGCTTGCTTTATCGTTTCCGTCCAAGTATTATAACCAGTAATTATTGAGTTGGGGATATTCCACACAAGGCACTCTACTAAAAATGAAGTGATTATATCTCCATTGGTTTTCTTGTCGTCAACCATTTCATTTTTGATATGCTTCATGATACGAACAAGCTTTTTGTATTCATAATTCGTATCGTTGTTCTTTGTAATACCATTTCTAATATGTTCTTTAGGATAGTTCTTTATTTCTTTCCCATTCTTTGACATAAACCATGTTCCTTCAATATACCTGTTTGGATCAGTACTTTTCCAATAATAATAGTTCCTAAGCTGAAAAGCAGGGACAACATCTGCTTTGACATGATATGTATTCTCATCAATCTTAAGTGACTTATTTCCATCTGATACATATTCGGTTTTAAACTTCTGCTGAAGCGCCCTTTTTACCATATCCCTGTAATCAAAGAATGTTATTGAGGCAGGAGTAAAACCATAATCCTGCCTCGTCTTACCATCAGGAAGATCAAAATGGAAGGTGTCCTTTAGCATTACACAGACATCTACATCGCTCTCAGCCCTAACGTTTGTATTATTAGCGAAGGATCCTTGTATGAAAACCTCAATATCTTTTGTCTTAAGTTCGTCACTGTTATCTATGGCAGAAAGAATCATTTTGATAGTGTTTTCTGCACGTTGCTCCTCTGATGATGATAGCGGTGCTGTCCACGCTTGCAATGTCTCTTCTGAATACTTCAACTTGTTACTCCTTTCTAAAAAACTGAAATGAAAAATAAATTATTTAGTGGCAGTATTTTCATAATAACCGCCTTTAAACTCAAACAAAACCTTCCTGACACATTATTAAGCAAATGTTACGCTTATCTTTTTCTTCCGCTATACCAAAAATTCCATAAAGCCTTAACTCCGTCTTTCTGTAGATTATTTAAACAATGTTTTTCCCCTCTTGGATGCTATTAACCTGCTTTATCTCAAAACGGCACTTCTTCATCAAATGGCACAGCGGTTTGAAAACCGCCTTGCCCATTAGAATCGTTTGTGAAGTCGTCATTCATAAAAGCATCAATGGCATTACGAAAATCTGATTTCAATTGGGGATGCTTTAAGTACTCTTTTACTGCGTTAAACACATAATCCACAATCTGAGCAAAATGAACATCTTTATTGCTACATAAGAATTGACAGCCTATGGAATACTTATATAACCAAATCTCCTTTGCAAAATTGTTCGAACCATTACCGTTGTTTTCACTATACTGAATATCCATCAAATATAACAGCGTTTTATTTTTCATTTCAATTTTATAGCAATCATCGTGTATCAAGGTATAGCAACCAAAAGAATGTGAATTAAAAACTATGCGGTTTACTTGCTCTTCGCTACCAGCAGTGCTGCCTTTTTGCACAAAAGTTTCCCAACCAAATAATGGATGACAGGGATCACCCTCATCATCAGTTTCGCAGGCATTCAACACATCAGAGGTTTCTTTTTCCCAAATCAACTTTTCTGCCTCCGTATCATTTTTCAATTTTTGCAAAAACTTTAGTGCATACTGTTCTGTACCAGACAGATGTGATAAATCTACCCCAAGCAATGTGTCAAGACTAACATTTAATATATTAGAAGCTTTCACTACAAAATCAATACCCGGCTTTGTATTTATATCTTTGCTCATCCTCGAAATATAACCTGCACTGACACCGGCTTCTTCCTCAAATTCTCCTATTTTTTTCCCTTCTTTTTTTATGAGGAAATACAAATTATCAACAAATATATCTTTAGCGAAATCATTCATTCTATCACTCCTTTACGTCATTTTTTCATTTTATTATTGCACATTTCGGCAAAGCAGTCAACGAAAACATTAAAAATCGCAAAAACATCTTAATTTAATTAGTGAAAAGCCATTTTGATATTTCTGTAAATATCAAAATGGCAAAATGCTATTACGCCAAATTTTGTTTTTATATTGACATTTTTTGCGGTATATGTTAATCCGATTATGTAAACAAAAAGGGACAGCGGCCGCTGTCCCTGCCAGACAAATCCAACTTACATTAGATTCATCCCTACCAGTTTGATTCTAACACAAATTATTTGGAGTTGTAAAGAGATTTTTCTCTCCTCTGGCCGTTTACAAGTTAAAAGCCAGAAAGGAGGTATTACAAATGGCAAGACCTGAACATCACGTAGTTTGGAACTCTGAGAAAGGCACGTGGGACGTTAAAAGAAACAATGCCGAGCGTGTCAGCGGACGCTTTGACACTAAAGAAGAAGCCATGGATTATGGACGGCAAGTCAGCATTAATCAAAATACTGAATTGATTCCGCACCGCAAAGACGGGCGCATCCAAAATCCTGATAGTCATGGAAATGATCCCTATCCGCCTAAAGGATAAACCTGAATACTTTTAGTCGCCCATCAATTATGTATTACAACACAGTCTGGCACTACCAGACTGTGTTTGTTATATTAATACTTAATTACCGAAAACGTTAGGTCTTATAGCAGGTTAAGTAATGGTATCATTTTTCAAAAGGTTCACAACTCGTCCTGGAACGCCAGACCGGAATTAATAGTGAAATGCACATCAACAAAACAGGCAACCTTTTCTTCACTCCAACCCTTCCACTCTCTCCAGTGCCGCCGCAATCACCTGATCCATGTCATAGTACTTGTACTCTCCCAAACGGCCGCCAAAGATTACCTTTTCTTCCTTATCCGCCAGCGCCTTGTAGGAGGCATACAACGTACTGTTGCGTTCGTCGTTCACCGGATAGTAGGGCTCATCCCCGGGCTTCCACTCGGAACTGTACTCCCGGCTGATCACCGTCCTGGGCAGATCGTTCCCTGCCTCGTCCTTGCCAAACTCAAACCACTTATGCTCGATGATCCGGGTCCAGGGCGTCTCCCGGTCCGTATAGTTCACCGCCGCATTGCCCTGATAATTGGGCATATCCAGCAGTTCCGTTTCAAAACGCACCGAACGGTATTCCAGATACCCCAGTTTATAATTGAAATACGCATCAATAGGACCGGTATAGATTACCTTTTCCGCCAGCGCATCCCATGCTACTTTGTCAGCCAAATAATCTTCATTCAGGCGCACTTCCACACCTTCCAGCATCTTCGCCACCATCTTCGTGTAACCGCCAATGGGGATGCCCTGGTACAAGGCATTGAAATAATTGTTATCAAACGTGTAACGCACCGGCAGCCGCCGGATGATGAACGCCGGCAGATCCTTGCAGTCCCGGCCCCACTGTTTTTCCGTGTAGCCTTTGATCAGCTTCTCGAAAATATCCCGGCCTACCAGGGAAATAGCCTGCTCTTCCAGATTGCGGGGCACTCCGGCAATCTCTTTCCGCTGTTCCGCAATCTTGGCCGCCGCTTCTTCCGGCGTCACCACGCCCCACATTTTATTAAACGTATACATATTGAAAGGCAGAGAATATAATTCTCCCTTGTAATTCGCCACCGGACTGTTGGTGAAACGGTTGAACACCGTAAAAGCCTGCAGATAATCCCAGACCTTTTTATCATTGGTATGGAAGATATGGGCGCCGTACTTATGTACCTGAATGCCCTCCACATTTTCCGTATACACATTCCCTGCAATATTGGGACGCTTATCAATAACCAAAACCTTTTTCCCCGCAGCGTGCAGCTGCTGCGCCATCACTGCGCCATAAAGGCCGGAACCTACAATCAAATAATTGTACATAATTAAAAATCTCCATTCGTATCAAGTTATTAATGTATATCGGTAATACCTGACGTATCAAACAAAATTGTTTATAAGGTTAACTACAACAACTACCCCAAATCCCCATACAAGTCTTCCCTATAAGCCCCGTCCGCAATCAGTTTCCGGAAACTGTTTACCACATCCGGCTTGTCTTCCTTGTACGTAACGCCAAACCAACGGTCATGGGAAGACAGCACAGTAAACGCCACGCCATCTTGTAACATAGCATCCGCAATAATCGGAAGCAGATATTCCTCTTTCATAGGATCAGACAAGTTTTCCAAAAATACAGGAAAGCCATTTTTCAGAACATCCATAAACTTCTGCGGATAGCACCAGAAATTCATAGATACCAGCGATTCCGTATCAATTGCGCTGCCATCCGCTTCAGCGCCGCCAGCTGTTTTGATTATGTTTTTCGTTTCTTTGATGCCAACCAGTTTTCCGTCCTGAACTGAACAAATACCCCGGGTCACGCCGCCGTTATCAGACAACGTATTCTTTAACACATAACCCACCAGGCCATATTGTTCCTTTTCCAAAAACTGCGCGGCTTTTACAAACCCTTCTTTGCCGTAATAATCATCGGCATTGATGACACAAAAGGGGGAATCCAACAGGCCGTCGCAGGAAAGCACCGCGTGCCCGGTACCCCAGGGCTTGGTACGGCCTGTCACTTGTTCTTTCCCCGGGAAATCCGGCATGTCCGACAACTCCTGAAACGCGTATGCCACTTCCACATGATGGGCAGCACAAACCTCTTCAATCCGGTTGCCAATCACTTCACGGAAATCCTTTTCAATGTCATGACGGATGATAAAAACGATTTTAGTAAATCCCGCCGCGATCGCGTCGTGGATGGAATAATCCATAATAATATGACCATGGTCATCCACCGGTTCCAACTGTTTGATCCCGCCGCCAAAGCGGGAACCAATACCCGCTGCCAAAATTACTAATGTTTTGTTCACAACTAGTGACTCCTCTTCATATATTTTTACTTTCCCCATATTCCATGACGGATATGGGGAAATTTTAAAATCCATTTATTATTCCATCATTTCATCACGCTAAAATTCCTTCCTACGATTTTTCCTTTCAGGTAACCCGGAAATTTTCCTGATGGTCCGTACAAAAACAAAAACGCCAATCCCAAAACAGAAATTATACATCCTTCCTTAAATAATGGAATACTGTAATGCATATCTATTACATTTTCTCCATTCTCCAAGGGCACAAGCATCAGACAATTGCCAAAAAGATCCGGTTTAATAATTTTTCCATTTCTGATTATATTCCATCCCTTGTGATAAGGAACGGACAAATACAACAGTTCATCCTCTGACCCGTTCACTACACATTTAATATTTTCATTCTTAAGGCTCAGGTTATTAACTTTTCTTGCATTAATTTTCTTGCTGACTTCCTCTAAAGACCTTAAATCCAAAGCGTAGAATTGTTCTTCTTTAATGTGGAGGCCGTCCTTTGTTTTCAGTTCCAAACGCACTTTCTTTTCATTGTTAGAAACAGGAATATAAAAAACACTGGGAGACAACCAGGTTGCGTAACCGGTTATGCATTTATTGTCTTTAAATATTTCACCTTCCATATTCTGATTCCATGGAAGATTACCGTATATTACGTGATCGTCAGACGGCACAGATAACGTGTAGACCATGGAATTTTCCCGCTGTTTTCTGGTAAAAGAAACCGGCTTATACAGTTTCACCGGTTTTCCTATCAGCTGACTGTATAACGCATTCTGATATTCGAACGGATTCAGCGAATCTGCATTTAGCTCCTGTAATTGATTCTTTTTAAATGTAAATGCCATGGGAAGCGCAAATTTGTTAACATACGCCTTTTTATCATACTGCGGTACACTGAGCCGTTTTACCTCCGCCAGACCCCGTATCGGATATCTGGAAAGAATATACTTTACGCCAAGCAACGCATCGGCGCCGATCACAGAGGTATTGACAACCGTAATCCGTTCAAACTCTGTCCGATAGCCCACCCTGTCCAGGAAACGCATCTGCGAATTATCCGGACAGGAAGTATAACTGGAAATGGACGGATAATGAAATGCGACCGGCTCGTTATAATGCGCGGTCAGACCTGAAGGACCCGTACCCCGCGTAGATGTCTGCGAAATACGGAAGTAACCAGGATCATGCCCTTTGATTTTATCTATTAACGCCTGCGTGTTTTTCTCATAACGAATAAACTGGTCGACGTTCTCATTCCGGTACCGTTCCATCAAAAGCTTGCCGTTGCGCCCTAATTCCGTAAGTGTAACGGCAATCAGAAAAATCATCAGCCATACCGTTACCCCCTTAGCACTGTCCTTTACCGTAAGTTTCCTTATACAAAAGTAAACCAGAAATAAAAAAGCAGCCGTAAAATAAATAGTCTTTAACTCAACCGCTGGCTTATTATAATTCAGAAAAAACAATCCTAATACAAACCACACGACCGGTTTACTAGTGGTTTCTATTGTTGTGCCGTCTTTTACGGTTTCATAATAATGCGCCGCTATGAACAACAGGGAAAAAATCCCTATATACGCATAACGGAACCAGTAGCTGGATGCATCCTTTAAGAGAGAAAAGAGTAGAAAAAGCGGTTGCCAGTAAAATACCAGAACTGCAAACGCAAGCAGCCCTTTTAACACGGTTCGTTTTTTATGATCCAGTACCTTATCAAAATTAAACAGTAAACAACCCAGTAAAGGCAGGCTTCCGCAATATAAAGCAACATGATCCTTGTCACTGGCGGCGCCAAGTGTATAATACTGAATCACAGATAAAATATTTCCATCGAAACCAGTTGAAAAGCGGTTCCAGTCAAATCCTTTACCTACCCCATCCCGTAACAAAGCAACGGATGGTAAAAACAAAAAAGCGCTTATACACAATCCAATGAACATGGCAACTATGTAACGGAATAATCTTCTTGCAAACAGTATAAAAGATTTTTCTTCTTCCAGCAAAAAGAATTCTGTTACGAAATAAAAAATGGAGAACAAACAGTTAATTCCGCCAGAATACCAGTTAAAAATAACGGAAAGAGCCACAGATACACTTAATAACCGACTGCCTTGTTCCGTTATGTTTTTATATACACCGGCCAGGATAACCGGCAATAAATACACTCCGTCAAGCCACATGATATTACTGGCCTGAGCGAAAGAATACTGTCCGAACGCATAGGAAAAGGAAAGACAGAGCACTAAATAAAGCGGAAGCCGAAAACGAATCTGTAAATAATAAGCCGCCGCAGCGGCAGCCAGTGATAATTTAATGGCTACGAGTAAATCAAAAAAAGAATGTAACTGTTCTTTTTCAAAAAATACGATCAGCAGATTCAACGGCGAAGCAAGATAATAGCTAAACACTCCGTAATACGTCCCGCCTAAGGTGTTTGCCAAAGTATAACCTATACTGTTTTTACCATGAATGACATCTTTTAAAAACGCAAAAAAATCAAGATACTGGATATTGGCGTCCATCCATGCCAGGGACTGGTTACCAAAGGGTGCATAATGATAGACCCTGTATAAAACTATCATGAATACAAAAGAAATAACAAAGGCTACAAAACAACACCATTTTTTGTTTTCGTTCACACTGGAAAGATATTTTAACATTTTTACTCTCTCTTTTTTATAATATATCTTGGCCGTTGCTTTGACTCCATATAAATGCGGCCTATATACTCGCCTAGCACGCCTATGCCAATTAACTCAATGCCACCTAAAAAGAGCATCGTAACCATGATGGATGTATATCCGGGAACATCATTACCGAAAAGTAATTTTGAAACAATGCGATATCCCCCATATAAAAATGCCCCGGTTGCCACAAACATCCCAATATATGTCCAAATATGCAACAACGTGGTTGAAAAACTGGTAATCCCTTCCATGGCCAGTTTCCACAATTTCCAACCGTTAAATTTAGTTTGCCCCGCGGATCTCTTTGCCCTCTCATAGGTGACCACTACCGTCCTGCCGCCTACCCAGGACAAAATGCCTTTCATAAACAAATTACGTTCCGGCAACGCTTTAATATGTTCCACAATTTCACGACTGAGCAAGCGGAAATCGCCAACATTTTCTTCTATTTTTAAATCGCTGATTTTATTGTTGAACTTATAAAACAATTTCGCCGTTTCCCGTTTTAAATATGTATCACTACTGCGGTCTATCCGTTTTGCCAAAACCATATCCGCCCCATTTTGCCATTCTTTTATTAACTGCGGAATTACTTCAATCGGATCCTGCAAATCAACATCCATGGGTATCACTGCATCCCCCGTCGCATACGTCAAGCCGGCCATGAGCGCCGCCTCTTTCCCGAAGTTACGCGTAAACGACAACGGCAATACTAAAGAATCACGGTCAGACAACTCATAAATCAGCTTCTCTGTATTATCCTGACTTCCATCGTTAATAAACACGATTTCCACTTCATAGGATTGAAGCGCTTCAAAATTTCGTATTGATTTGTAAAAAATAGGAATTGCTTCCTGTTCATTAAAAACAGGTACAACTAATGAAATTTTCAACATAATCCTCACTATCCACATTAAATATTCTGGTTAGTTTGTCACCCAAAAAACTTCCGCTTCAAAAACAGCCCACCCTTTTTGATCCAGTTCTGGGGCTCCATGAAAGAAACGTTCTGTTCCTTATAGGCAATCTGGTTCTTCTCAATCCACACATCCAGTAAACGCTCGCCCACAAAGCCAAACACACGGGAGTTATACGCATCAAAAGAAGAAATATCCAGCCGTTTTTCCAGCTCGAACAGGACTGCAAACATCCACTGGCAATACGCGTCAAACAAATCCCGCCGCATGACGAACATATTGAACATATGCGCCCAGGTCCGGTTCATCACCGTGGTAAATGCAGCACTATATTCCGGATACTTTTCCTTAATGATCCGTTCCGTTTCGTCCAACCCGATGGCCGGATGGGCATGATTATAGTGACTGCGGTTCGTTTCAATGTAATACTTCCGTTTGTCCGCTACCACCACCGGATGAGCGGACAACAGCTTTTCCCATTCTTCCCCACACAAAATCTGATCCTTTTTTGCTTTAATATTCCGCACTTCCTTACGGGTAAAATACCGGCGGTAATGCACCAGGCCGACATAATCCGCTTCCAGATTTTTCCAGGCCCAGTACAGCCCGGTCAATTCGCAGAAATGCGCATTTTTAGCAGAAATATTATCGCCTGTGTTGTCTTTCGTATAACCCAGATCCGGTTTCCCTTCCGCCCCCACATGCAACGGAAGGTATACGGAATCTTCCGGCATCCAGTATTGCTTGTGTGCTGCCACAAGAATTTTAATGTTCAACATATTGCCACCTTAATTTACTATTTTGTTGATTCACTTGTTAAAATACAATACCTCCTTCTTTACCATGGAGATACCCTTATCCACCAAAATAAAGAGGAGGTAAAAAACAATTTCTTCATTCCTCTGTCGTGTTGTTCAAAATACAACCCAACAGGGAAGCCCCAGCCTGCTCCAGCGTCATTTTTGCCTTGTTAAGCAGTTTAGCTTCATTTTTACCACTAGCAATGACCAGAATCACGCCGTCTGCTTTACCGCTTACTGAAATGGTATCTGCCGAAGCCAATACAGGCGGCGTATTCACAAATACATAATCATACTCGTCGCGCACGGCCTGTAACAGTTCCTGCATCGGCCGACCGGAAAGCAGTTCCCCAGCATTGGAAACTGGGGTTCCTCCGGTCACAATATCTAAATCGGCATCGGCAAAATGCTGCACAAATTCATGGTAATCCGCCCCGGTGGTCAGGTAGTCTGTCAATCCTCGGTTGGGCAGTTGAAACACTTCATGCAGTACCGGCGTACGAAAATCACAATCAAGCAACAGCGTCTTCACGCTGGTCTTTGCCATCACCACGGCCAAGTTAGCCGCTACCGCATCCTGTCCATCTTCCGCTATTGTGCTAGTCACTACAATCACACGGACCAGATTTTCCGCCTGGTTCGCCTTCGCCTGCAGTTTCATGCAGATTGCCTGATACGCATCATATTGTAATCCCGTAGGATCTTTCATCGCTGTCAGTTCTATTTTTTCCATAAGAACCCCTTCATTCTACCGATAAGTCCAGACTCAGCTTCCTCTGCCTGCATATCCGCCCGATTCGCCAGCATCGCTGCATCCGGAATGCAACCCAGTACCGCCAAACCAAGATGAGTTTCCACATCCTGCTCCCGACGGATTACAGGATGCATCAGCCCCTGTAACACATAATAACCGCTGCTGAAGAGAAGTCCCAGTAGCATAGACAGAACAAGCACCAGCAACTTTTTCGGTCTTGCCGGTTTTTCCGGGAGGGTAGGTTCGTTTACGACCTGCACATTGTTCTGCTGCATTAATTCCGCAATTTTCGCTTCTTCCACCCGTTTGGCCAGCATACTGTGAATCTCTTTTGCTACGGAAGCCTCCCGGGCAAGCTGGGCGTACTCTTTTTGCAAGGCAGTGTACTTATCAAAGTCCTCATTATTTTTGGCCAGCGCATTGCGCAACGATTCTGCTTTTTGCTGCGCTACCGCCACTTCCGTTTGACTAGCGAATTTTCTGGCAACCAGTTCCTGATGTACCTTATTGTCACTGGGTGCCTGTAAATTAGCCACCCGGGCCGTTTCTTCCGCCACCTTCTGCTTCAGATTGGCAATCCGGTCATTTAACTCAATCATTCTCGGATGTTTTTCCGTATATTTTTCCAGATACGCGATCCGCGTCTGTTCCAGCTTGGCAAGCTGCTCATTATACTGCTGCACCGTCTGGTTATCCGCACTGGCAGCACCGGCATTGGCAAGCTGCGCATCCACGGCAGCCATCTTCGCTTGGGCAGTTTCCAATGCAATCTGATTGGAAACCAGCTGGTTTTCCACACTCTTGATCCGGTCCATGGACGTATTGGCACTGTCCGCAGGGGAAGTCAGCTTATGCTCAGTTTTAAATTTCTCCAGTTCAGCTTCCGTCTTTTCCAGATTTTCTTTAGCTGTCATCGTTCGCTGTTCCAGGAATTTACGGTTTTTTGTCTGTTCTGTATTGCCTACAACCGTAATTTTCTGCATAAAACTGTCCAATAGCCGCTGGCTGGTTTTCTGCGCATCTTCCGGTGTTTTTCCAGAAACGCTGATTTTCAGTATTTCTGTATTTTTAACCGGGGTAGTCTTAATACGTTTTACATAGGATTCATAGGCTAACTTAGCTTTCTCATTTTCACCAGCTTCTTCGTTTTCCTTTTCCTCTGCTTCCATGACCGGCTTCACGACATCCTGACTGACCAGCACTTCTGCCAGCGTACTCATCTGCTGCTGAATCAGCGCTACATTTCCACCTTCAAATCCACTCAGTGGCGAACTGCTGATTCCTTTTGGCAGTCGGATACGAAGTAAAGCTTCCGATTCGTACACAGGCTTCGCAATCAGCAGATACAGGCAGGCTAAAACAAGGCAGCCTGCCGTAACTTTCACAATCTGCCGGATGTGCCTTTTCACTATTTGTACCACTTCAAGCAAATCTATAGTAATTTCCTGCTCTTCCAAGAATTTTTCCCCCTCATTTTAAACTTGTACTGTTCTCACATGACACCATGGATACGTCAAGATTAGAACTTCTTGTCCGCACGCCGCATAAAATACCAGCTTTCAATAAACGGCAACACATCCCTGCCAAAATTGAACTTATGGTTACTGGTCAGGTACAAACAATCCCCTTCCTGTAGCACCGGATTCTGGCTCAAGTCGCCCTTTTTCAGATACGCGTTAAAATTCAAGAACTGGATATTATCTTCCTTGCCGTTCCGAATCAGGTACACCTTTTTCTTGGCTGCCTTACCGGTGAAACCGTTAGCCGCCCCAATGGCATCCAACGCCCGATGACTTTTTGTCAGTTCGTGAAGACCAGCATCCCGCACTTCCCCCAACACAAACACACGGGTACTGCCCATTTTAGTGATATTTATGGTAATCAGCGGGTTCACAATAAATTCTGCCAGACGTTCTTTCAGCTCTTGGGTGAGGCCTTCCACCGTCTTTCCCGTAACATCCACCGTACCGATCAGCGGATATTCAAATTTACCGTCCGTACGCGCAACATAGGTACTGCTAAGGTCCTCATGCCCCATGACCTGTATCTGCACATGGTCCCCGGCATGCATATTATATTCTTCAGCCGTGCATGGAAATGAGAATAACATCATGCATGCAGTGAATAAAAACGAAGCGATTTTTTTACGCATACAACCTCCGAAAATATTTTCTGATCTGTTAAAAAAACTATAAAAATCAACTATTTTTATTGCATTATAGTACATATATTATAGTGATTCTTCGCAGAATCGTCAAATCCTTTTTCTGTTTGATAAAAGTAACCACTAGTGCTTAAAAAAATGTAATTCAAAATTAATCTGTATGATGCCAGGACATTTCTGACCGGCACCCACCCGAAATATTATGAGAAAATGGACAAGCCGGCTCCTTATTGTATCACTATAAAGCATAACGGCGAATACTTTAACGGTCACGAATATATAAGTCCTTATCTCTCCCTCATAGTCCGATACCGTTTCCACAACCAATCCTTTGCGTCCCGGTACTGCGCCGAGCAATGATATACCAGATAATACAGCAGGGCGGTTACTACCGTACAAATAAGCAGCCGCAGCAATAAATACAATGCTTCCACTACTTGGTTGGAATTTCCTGTGCCAACCGTAAGCATCTCACAAACAGAAAAGCAAACAACACCCACAGCAGCTGTTACCAAAAAGTATTTTGCCTGATCCGCAAAAAACTCATTCAACTTGCCGTTCTGAAAATACTCCTTAAACAAAACCCACGCGCCGCCAATAAAGTTGATAAAAAACAGGGAAATCAATGTTGCAACAATAATTCCCAGCACGCCCCAGTACTTAGCTAACAGAATATTCAGTACCACATTGCAAACAATTTCAGCAATCACAATATACCGGGCCTTCCACCAGAGTCCTGCCCCCTGATGATAAATCCAACGCATGTCCCCGGCTTTCAGCAGATAGAAATACAGGCACAGGGCCACTACCTCCGGCATCCCCAGCATCAACGTCTCTCCTGCAACAACGCCGCCCCGGGCCAACGCTCCGCCTGCGGCCACAGTACCGCCAGTCAACACACCGCCCATCCATAACCGTACAAAAGGCTGGTACAGACACAGCAGGCAAACCATGGCCCAGCCAGACAGCAACATGTAGATAAAATTAAACCGGCACATGTCCCGGTAATTTTTCTCCCGGCTCTCGGACGCTATGCTGTTGCCTACAGAAGCCACCATAGCCCCGCACAGAATACCGCTCAGGGAAACCACCCCATTGTGTATAAGATAATAATTACTGTACACCGCTGTCATGGTAAGGCTCACAAAAGCTGTGATACAGATACTGTCAATCGCATGGCGACTGGCACCCCGGAACTTGCTGAGGGCCAGACCACCCACCAGCAACTTCAGCTCCCCGAACTGCTCTTCACTGATACTCCCCCGACATACATACCAGGGGAAACGCCAGTTCACCACACGGGAAACCACCAGATTGCGCAGCACCGTAAACAACAGGGATACGAGCAGATAAAAATAGAAATTATCCGTCAACAGCAGACAAGCCATCTGCACAACAGACTTGCAGAGCAGCACTGCCGTATCGATTTTGCTCAGCAGATCCTCCCGCTGCAGAGCGGAAGGAATCGACGTCTTATATCCAAACAGCAGGTAGCTTACCACTGCATTTGCCAGAAAAATCAGATACCAGGCATACAGGTTCATATTGTCCGGTATCGGATTGTCTTTCACCAGAAGGGGAAACCATGGCAGCACCACCAGCCCAAACCCAAGAATAACCAGACCAATTATACGGTATATCTTCCGGTACGTTCCCAGATAAGCGCAGACCGTATCCGTATCTCCTTCCGCCACAGGCTTATACAAACTGTACACCACCGCCGAACCAAAGCCCAACTCTGCCAGATTCAGAACCTGGAAGATAGAAGCCAGCAGACTGTTCATACCTAGGTACAGTACCCCAAACCGGTAAATCAATATCGTGCGCACTATAAAAGGCAGAAACAATGAGACACAGCGGTTCAACAAACCGTAGGCCACGTTCCTGCTTACATTACGGCTTCTTTGAAATTGTTCTAAGTTAGTGCTCAAATACATAAGTTATGGCTCCTGAAGTATTATTTAAATATTATTATAGCATAATACTGTACACATGCGTTAGTACTATGCTAAAATGAATTGCAACATTTTTTATAGAAATTATAAAGGAGAACAGCAACATGAAGCCATCAGTCAGCGTCATTGTACCCGTATATAAAGTAGAGCCCTACCTGGTACGGTGCCTGGACAGCTTACAAAAGCAAAGTTTGAAAAATATTGAAATCGTTTTAGTAGACGATGCCTCTCCTGACCGCTGCGGTGAAATCTGCGAACAATATGCAGTAAAGGATACTCGATTTAAAGTAATCCACCACACAGAAAACAAAGGCCTGGCTGCAGCTCGTAATACAGGCATTCGGCAGGCAACGGCAGATTATCTGATGTTCGTAGACAGCGATGACTATGTTCATGAAAACTTCTGTAAAGAGCCCTACGAATGCGCCATTAGATTTCATGCTGATTTGGTCATGTTTCGCAGGATGCATATTGGATTCCCCAAAATAAAACCACTAACAGAAAACACAATTCCCAGCGGTTACAAAACACGCACAGAAGCAATCGATTTAATGTTAACACTGATTATTGGCAACGGCGCTTGGAACAAACTGTATAACAAAAATCTGTTCCGTTCTATTTCTTATCCTTCCGGGCACTTGTTTGAAGATATTGGTACAACATATAAAATAATTTGGAAGGCAACAAGCATATATTATCTTGATACAGTTCTATATTATTATTGCTATCGAAGCGGAAGCATTATTACTCGCAGTACAGAAAAATCTCAGCAAGAGTTAATCGAAATGTGCATGCAACAATACCGGGATCTTGTCGAATGGGGATATTCGGCAGAAAAGCAGGAAGAAAAACTGTTAAACATTGCTTTGTCCTATTGTATCAGGCAGAAACCTGTAGTATCCGATGTACGATATAATTTTTGTAAAACCATTCTAAATAAAGCTAATATTTTATCGGAACATTTTACATGGAAACGTAAATTGTTATTAACTATGTTCAACTGCTGCCCACCTGCTTTTGAATTACTTTGCACCCTGTGTAATAAAAAATATTCTAAATAATTAAGCCGCCGAACGGCGGTTTTTATTCATCTGCAAAAAAACTTCCTTTTTCCTGCACTGCAAATATTATTATCTTCTTGATAGTTTCTTTAATGCATTATAAACCGTATCACCAACCGCTCTTCTAGTATATATTTTTAAATAAGTTTTCCAGAGATATCTTTTTACCAGGCTATCAAAATCATTCTTACCCAATTGGGCAAAAAAGCTCCCCCTTTTATCATTTGGAATACACGGTTCTTTTAATGACCGATTTGACTTTGTTGCGCTTTCAGAATCTACAGGCATGATTATCATATCCTGTACAAGTTTGGCAACAGTCCCTTTTCCTCTATCTGAATTAGCTATAATCAAGGATACACCATTCCGTTTTTGTGCTTCCGGAATCCGCTTTAAATCAACACCCCAAAAATCTGAAAGTGTTATGTCCGAAATTCGTTTTGTTCCAACATACTTGCAAGAATAACAGGACTCCCGCAGAAACAAATTTGCATTAAATCCCACAATAAATGTGTCTGCACCTTTCTCTTCTATAATTTGAGTCCCATCTGAAAAATCCAGCCGCATCTTAACTCCGCCTCCTGACATCCAATTACTATCCGGAGGCTTTATACGAAATCTGAATGTACTAATTTCCTTTTTGTATTTTTTCTTTTTAGATCTTATGAACTCGTCAACAACTTTTTTACTTGTTATCCCATGACATAACACATCCACAGTCAACAGTCTGTCATATTCTCTGTTCAGATATTGATACAAACCGGCAACCTGACAACCGGTACCGGTAAACAGAACATAACGCCCACCTTTTAAATCTATTTCTGCTTTTTTATAGCAATCATAAATCCGACTCTGAAAATATTTACTCAAACGCAACTTTGCCAAGGAATCTACAGAGTCAATTCCTATATGCTCTACACAATGTTTCCGTTCATTAAAAAAAGCACCATAAACTACACCTTTTTCTTGCAACACTAGCATTGCAATAGCTGTAAAAGCACCTCCGGAAGAACTATTAAGTAAAATATCTGTATTTTTATGCCAGCCCATATAAAACTTCGGTGTTCCTCTCTTAATCGTAGTATTATTGGGGCAAGTCTTAACACACTTTTTACATTCAATACATTTATCGATATTAATTTCAGGATAATAAAAGCCGTCTTTATTTTCTTTCATTGAAATGCAATTAACCGGGCAAACAGCCACACAAGCTTCACAACCGGTACATTCTTTCAAACTACAAATTACAATCATTTATTAGGCCAATCCTTTTTGATTATACTCATATCTGTTTAAACAACTTTTGTTCCCGTTGTAACCTGTAATACTCTTCCCGTATATCAGCCATCCTCTTTATCAGTACTCTGCTTATCCACTGCCAACTCACATCCATATCTTCCATGAGAGGAATCAAGCTATCGTCAATTTGTTTTAAAGATAAAACCCATTTAGTTGTCCCGTATACATACAAAGCCATTCCCTGACTTTTTTGACTGTAAGAAAGAAATATTGCCGGCACTCCTTCCGTAACTGCATTTACAGCACAATGCATTCTGGCCGAAATCACAAATTTACATTCACGTAATTGTTCTTTAATCCCTAAATAGCCCCCACCTGTATCTGCAAAACAGATTTTTTGTTGGTAACATTCCGGCAACATACTCCTGATTTTTCTTAACAAAAACTCATCATTATCATGTAAGTCATGTGATAGCACATGTGGGATAAATAAAATACCAGAATCAAATCTCTCTGCTATTTTGTAAACCATATCAGATAATCTCTCAATCAAGTTATCTGAACAGGTTCCATATAATTCACGGAGAGAAAGAGGGCTAAGATTGATACCAATGTATTTTTTCTCTGAGCTTGAATCAAAATTATTCCTCATTTGAACAAGAAATGCAGGGTCCGGTTGAAAAATAGCTTTTTCTATTCCGACGCTTTTTAAATAGTCCAAAGTGGCATATTCCCTGCAAATAATATAACGGTATTTTGAAATATGAGTAACATAGTAATCAATCGCTTGTCTATATGTTCCCCATGGACCCATTGAAGCGCCATAAACAATGACCTGTTTTCCATGGCTGATAGCTCTATCACAAAAATCAATTAACGAATTATAATACGGATACCTGACATGATTTCTTCTTGCTTCAGGTATTGTGTACATATCCCCTCCAATGGAAACGATAACGTCTGCCTGATCTATTAGTTCTTGCCACGTAAATAACAGAATTCGTTTTTCACATTGTATCAGAGATAATGCTTTATTTAATATCCGGTTAATGAGAGTCCTTGTTTTCTCTATTTCTATTATTTTAATATCTAAATCTGCAAGTGCTTTAGAGTCATAATCGTAGTTATACGAAAAATATATAATTTCAGCGTCAGGTTTACAATCCCTGATAAATTTGTATGTTCCTCTGATAATGGCTTCGCACCCAAAATTGTATAAGCCATAAATACCGTATAAGCCAAAAATCATCACAACACTCCGTCCTTACATTATTTCCAGTAAAGAAACAATATCCTGTGCTCGTTCTTCCCAGGTGTTTGGTGACAGAAATTTTAATCGCTCTTCATTACTATATTTCGTTTTCGTTAGTTTTTTCATCTCCCTGACTTGAATACAAAACGATTCGTAGTCATGATAAAAGAATACAAACGGTTTAAAACGCTCAACTTCCGGATATTCAACACAAAGGATATTTTTATTAAAGTTGATATATTCATACAGTTTTACAGGATCTACCGCCAACACGATATCGTTTATTCTAAAGGGCATGATAAATGCATCTGCATGTTTAGTTTTTTCATACAACTCGCCATGTTCAACTGCCGGAACATGAACGATTCTGTCATGTTTTGGAATGGTTGTTCCCGGACTTACCGGACCAACCAATAAATACTGAATATCGGGAAAATCCGCTAAACTTTTAACAAGGATATCAAAATTAAACCAATGACTTATCGTCCCAAAATAGCAAAATGTATATAACTGATTATGTAGGTGTTGCTCTTCCTGCACAATATTTCCATCAAAACCATTTTTAATGATGTGCAATTTTGATGCAAAGCCCGGATTACGTTTGCTCAAAACCGATTTTAGCCAATCACTTGAAACAATGACTGTATTTGCCCTTTCAACCAGCTTTTTCTCAAGCTGTAATATATTTTCTTTTCTATGCATAGGAGCAAACGCAATCATATCATCCATACAATCATATACAATTTTCCCTTTGTACGATAGTGGAATTCCTTCAATAAAATCAGGTGATGATACATATATAATTTCCGGATTAAATTTCTTAATATGTTTATAAAGAAATTTCTTTAACCTGAATTGATTGATTTTCCATAACTGAGGATAGCGTGAAATAAACGGGACTCTGTAAAATACGCTCATATTGTTTTTATTATTATAATTTCTAATTCTGTAATTTCTTATACATGTAACATGCACGTCAAATTTATTCTCAAGCTTTTCTTCTATAAATTGCGGCCTTTGCTTAATCCAACTCCAGTCTAAATGCATCACATATAGAATTCTTTTCTTTCCCCTCATAATAGCAAAACACCACCAGATACCTTAAATTATTTCTGTCCATAATACGCATTCGGTCCATGCTTTCGCATATAGTGTTTGTCCAACACATACTGTTGCATAGAAGCATCCGGGTTTAACAACAATGTTTTCAATGCCATTTCTGCCACGGCTTCCATAACCACTGCGTGATAAACGGCTGCATCCGCATCTTTGCCCCAACTGAAAGGTCCGTGGTTTTTTACTACAATTCCCGGCACTGCCATAGGATCAATGCCACGTTCTTTTATACATTCCACAATTACCTTGCCAGTGTTCAACTCATAGGCAGTTTCTACTTCTTCTTTTGTCAGCTCCCGTGTACAGGGAATGGCTCCATAGAAATAATCGGCGTGAGTCGTTCCCAATGCCGGAATGTCTAAACCCGCCTGGGCAAAAGCTACTGCATTAATGGAGTGAGTATGAGTTATCCCCCCAGCTTCCGGAAAAGCCCGGTAAATTTCCAAATGAGTTTTTGTATCAGAAGAAGGTTTCCACTTCCCTTCCACAGTGTTTCCGGTTTCCAAATCTACAACTACCATGTCTTCCGGTTTCATGATATCATACGCAATCCCGGAAGGCTTAATTACTACGAGGCCGGTTTTCCTATCAAGCCCGCTGACATTCCCAAAAGTGTAAATAACAATACCGCGTCGGTTTAATTCCAAATTGGCTTCACAAACCTGCTCCTTCAATTCTTCCAGCATCTTTCTATCCTTCCTTAATAATAAATTATCTTATTCTTAAACAAACAACCCCGGTGCAAGCACACAGGCGCATCTTCCGTGCTCCTGCCTCACTTCGTGAGCGGGGTAAATATCAATTACTTTTTATCTCTTTCAAAATCTGCACCGTATGTTCAAAACCAGTCTCTGCATCAAACAGACCACGCCAACCAAGTGCCAGCAGTTCCGTGCTATCCAGCGAAGAATTGCTCATCGGGTTAAATCCCTTCTTCTCTTCTTCCGTGGGTAATTCCATTTTCAGTTGTACGCCAGCAGATTTCGCCAACAATTCTGCCATCTGCCTGATATTGATCACCGAATCCGGATTGGAAATGTTATAGGCATGGCAATTCTCGCCTCTCAGCAATACTTTCATAATCGCAGAAGCGCAGTCTAAGCAATAACAGTAGCTCCGTATCTGCGCCCCGTCGCTTTTCATCACAATATCCTTGCCTTCCGCTACATCGTAAGCCCAGGCAGAAGAAACCCGGTTATCACTTCGAGTCGCGGTGGGGCCATAAATATGCCCGGGGCGCACTATCACTGACTCCACTCCATACTCATCCGCATAGGAAACACACAGGGTTTCCGCTGCACGCTTTCCAACGGAATAAGAATTACGGGAATTTAACAGATCAATATATCCGTATTCCCCTAACCGGAACGGAGTGACACTTTCTTTCTTGCCATATACCTCCGAACTGGAAACAAACAGAACTCGCTTTGCCTTACTCTCTTTTGCATAATCCAGCAGACACTTTACCCCAAGCACATTATCCAGCATGGTTTCTACCGGTTCTTTCATTATTTTGCCCGGTGCAGCATTGCTGGCGCCGTGAATAATATAATCACAACGTTCTGAAAAATGGTTATCTGCTGCCGAAGCATCATAGGGCGCAAATACAAACCATTCCTTCGCAACATAGGGTGCAAACCGCTCTGCAACCTTTTCCTCACTTCGCCCTGCCGCTAGAATTATTATTTTGTCAGCATGAGTCTCATTCCAGCGAATCAGTACATCCGCCACTGCAGAACAAATAAGACCTGTACACCCGGTTACCATCACGCTTTTACCGGCCAGTTCTGACAGTTCCGGAAGAACAGCTACTGTTTTATCCAAATCAGCAAGCCAAAGCTTACTAGTATAAATATTCATCATGTTCGCCTTTTTACTAACGATCCTCTCTGTTGCTTACTTACTCATTCTTACGCCTTTAACCAGTCCGAACGTTTTGCCGCAAGCAGTGCTTTAAAAATATCAATATCTTCCACTGTAGTCAGTTTGATATTCTTTTCCGAACCAGCAGAAAAATATACCTGTTCTCCCATTTCAATCATCAGCGTACAGGACGCCACTGAATTAGTGATCCCCTTCTCCAACGCCCTTCTGTGCAAATCACAGATGTCGCCGATATGGAATGCCTGGGGAGTCTGGGTTCGTTTCAGGCGATCCCGTGGATAACTGCCACAGGAAACCACACCATCTTCCGTCTGCATCATGGCTTCTGCACAGGGAATGACCGTAATGGCATTACCATATTCCCGCGCCACCCTGATGTTATCGGAAATAATTTCCGCAGACACCATGGGACGAATGGCGTCATGAATCAAAACAATATCCTCCGATGCAAAATGCTTTTCCAATTCATAGACACCGTTACGGATAGAGTCCTGCCCATTTTTGCCGCCAGGTACTATGTATTGTAACTTTGTAATATTAAACTGTTTAGCGTAGGCCCACAGCACCTGCTCCCATCCTTCAATACATACCACAGCGATGGCATCAATCTCCGGATGCTTTTCAAACGCTTCTAGCGTGTACACAATAACCGGACGTTCGTTAACCGTTAAAAACTGCTTAGGTATGTCCTGGTGCATACGATTACCAGAACCGCCAGCGATAATCAAAGCAATGTTTTTCATGGTTCCTCCTGAATAAAATAATAATAATCATGCTCTTGAATTTCTTATTTGAAATACTACAAAAATATTTAATATCTTATTATATCATAAAACAGGGAATTAAAGAAACAACTTTGACAGCATCCAAACTATATAACTTTGTTATAATAAAAAACAATATTCTTTGTTCTAATGATTACCTCTTTAAAAAATGTCTTGGTTATATCAAATTGAATAGACTTTCTTGATATTGAATTAATCTTGTTAATATGCTATAATATAATTCATTTCCAGCTTCATTATTATAATTTTCAAACGGCACTTATTGTCGTTTATAATAACATTAAAAGCTATTTTGGAGGTTCCCACAATGAAAATTTTTTCTTTATCTCTCCTTGCAATTACTGTCATTTCCAAACGCAAAGCGCTCATGATTACGCAAGCGCAATTAGCCGAAAAGACCGGCATTAACCGTTCCATGCTGAGCAAACTGGAATCACAGGAATACACGCCTTCCATTGACCAGTTGCAAGCGCTGGGCGATGTACTGCAGTTTGAACCAGCAACGATGTTCATCGAGCCGAACGAACTCACATCTAAACTGGCAGCATTGGATGCAGAAAATGAAACGGCTATTCCAACCCCCAATCGCAGTTACAAAATTGCAGTAGCCGGCACCGGTTATGTAGGTCTGTCACTGGCAGTACTGCTTGCCCAGCATAACGAAGTGACAGCGGTAGATATTCTGCCGGAAAAAGTAGAAAAGCTGAATAACCATATTTCCCCCATTCAGGATGATTATATCGAAAAATACCTGGCTGAAGCAAAAACCGGGAAGCGTACCTTAAATCTGAAAGCTACACTGGATGGCGCTGCAGCTTATAAAGAGGCAGACTTTATCATTGTTTCAGCTCCCACCAATTACGATGCAAAGCAAAACTTCTTTGATTGTTCCGCAGTAGAATCAGTATTGAAGCTAGTGAAGGAAAGTACAAAAGATAGATCAAATAAACCTTTTGTGGTTATTAAGTCTACAATTCCCGTAGGCTACACCAAACACATCAGAGAGAAGTTACAGATGAACAACATCCTCTTCAGTCCGGAATTTCTGCGTGAATCCAAAGCATTGTACGACAACCTGTACCCTAGCCGCATCATCGTAGGCAGTGAAGAGACTACCAAAGACGCAGCCCGTAACTTTGCTTCCCTGTTGCAGCAAGGCGCCATCAAGAACCCGGTGGATGTGCTGTTTATGGGGCTGACCGAAGCGGAAGCCACCAAGCTGTTTGTGAATACCTATCTGGCACTGCGTGTCTCTTATTTCAATGAATTGGACACCTATGCAGAAATGAAAGGTCTTGACACGGCAGCTATTATCAAAGGTATCTCACTGGATCCCCGAGTAGGCGATTACTACAACAATCCCTCTTTCGGCTACGGCGGTTACTGTCTGCCAAAAGACACCAAACAACTGCTGGCCAATTATCGGGATGTTCCGGAGAACCTAATTAAAGCCATTGTGGAAAGTAACCGAACGCGAAAAGATTATATTGCAGACAAGGTGCTTGAAATAGCCGGCGCCTATGGCGAAAATGAATCCTATTCTACTGAAAAAGAATGCCGGCAAAAAGATATCGTGGTAGGCGTGTACCGACTCACCATGAAAGCCAACAGCGACAATTTCCGCCAGTCTTCCATTCAGGGCGTCATGAAACGCATAAAAGCCAAAGGGGCTACTGTCATTATCTACGAACCCACATTAGAAGACGGTACCACTTTCTTCGGCAGCAAAGTGGTAAACAATCTTGAAATATTTAAAAAACAATGCGGTTGCATTATAGCCAATCGATATGATGCGGTGTTAGATGATGTACAAGATAAAGTCTATACCCGCGATCTGTTCAGAAGGGATTAATTAAAATGAAAAACAAAGTTCACGTCGATCTTAACAATAAAACAATTCTGGTAACCGGTTCACCCGGCTTCATCGGAGCCAACTTAGTGCTACGTCTCTTAAAGGAAATGAGTGTGGGCACCATCATCAGCTTCGACAGCATGAACAACTATTATGATCCCAAGTTAAAGGAATACCGGTTAGGCCTGATTGAGGAAGCTGCTGCCAAATCACCTGTAAAACACATCTTCATCAAAGGAAACCTGGCAGACAAGTCATTACTGGACGAAGTCTTCGCCAAATATAAACCTGCTATCGTGGTAAATCTAGCCGCCCAGGCCGGGGTACGATATTCCATTGACCACCCAGATGCGTACATTGAAAGCAACATAATCGGCTTCTACAATATACTGGAAGCCTGCCGTCACAGTTACAACAACGGAAATACAGGGGTGGAGCATCTTGTGTATGCTTCTTCCAGCTCCGTGTACGGTGGCAACAAAAAAGTCCCTTTCAGCATTGATGACAAAGTGGACAACCCAGTTTCCCTTTACGCAGCCACAAAAAAAAGCAATGAGTTGTTAGCTCATTGTTATTCTAAACTGTATAATATTCCCTCGACGGGCTTGCGTTTTTTCACCGTCTACGGACCCGCCGGTCGACCGGATATGTTCTACTTTTCCGCCACCCAAAAGCTAGCGGCAGGCAAAACCATCCAAATATTCAACTACGGAAACTGTAAACGCGATTTCACCTATATAAACGACATTGTAGAAGGCGTGCTGCGGGTAATGCAAGGTGCACCGGAAAAATGTAACGGTGAAGACGGCCTTCCGGTGCCTCCCTATGCCGTATATAACATCGGAGGTGGCACTCCGGAAAATTTATTGGACTACATAAGCACCCTGCAAGAAGAATTGGTTCGAGCAAAAGTACTTCCTGTCGATTATGACTTTGAAGGCCATCGCGAATTAGTGGGCATGCAACCTGGCGATGTACCAATTACTTATGCAGACAGCAAAGCGTTAGAAGAAGATTACGGATTTAGACCAGCCATCAACATTCGGGAAGGATTACGCAAATTTGCAGAGTGGTACAAAAAATACTATAAGGTATAAGATAACCCTATTTTTCCCTACTTCAACTACTCATTGTCAGTAATACGAAACTATTTATTCATTTTTAATAAAGCTTTTTCTTCTTAACCACTGTGATATTTCAGGTGTTAACTCAACATAAGAATATTTTTAAAATTACACCGCAGCAAACCCAAAAACTAAATACAACATTGCAGAAATCACTGCAACTGTAACAGCATAAGGCAATTGAGTTCTAACATGATCAATGTGATCCGAACCAGCGCCCATAGAAGACATGATGGTTGTATCACTAACAGGCGAACAATGATCACCAAACAGACCTCCCCCTGCAACAGCAGCAAAGCAAAGCGTAGTTAATAAGGTTGCCTGTCCACCAGTTGCATTAAACGCTATCGGTAGCGCTAATGGCATTGCAATTGCAAAAGTTCCCCATGATGTACCTGTTGCAAAGGAAAGTATTGCGCAAATAATGAATACAAAAACTGGCAGGAGAGCCGGCGTCATTGAAGATGAAATAAAACTTGTAATGACCTTAGCTGCACCCATTTCCTTTGTAATTGCGTTTAGTGGATACGCCACTGCAAGAACAAGTACAGCAGGCATGGCTCCCTTGATTCCGTCATTAAAAGTGTCTCCTAGTTCCTTTAGAGGCATTCCCTGAATGAAAAACGATATTGATAGAAGTATTACTACAATTGTAACCGCTTCCAATACTTTAACACCACCAAGAATAAAAAAGGAACCAATAGAAATTACCACTAAAAGTATTGTTGGAATAATAAAATTCAAGAGGATACGCTCTTTCAATGATTCCGATTTTTTCCCTCCGGAAGAAGACATAGGTGTTGCACCGTCACGAATAAGTTTGTGTTCTACCATAGCACGTTGCTCTGCTTGCTTCATTGGACCATAATCTTTAACAATACCTGCACCAATAAGAAAAACCATCAATAAACTCAAGAGCGCATAGAAATTAAACGGAATTGCTTTTAGCATAAAAGCATATGCTTCTTCTTTAGTAGCTAAGCACCCAATACCGACTGCCAAGCCGGTAAGATATGATGACCACCCGGTAAAAGGATAAACAATTGATACCGGTGCCGCAGTTGAATCTGCAATATAGGCCAGTTTTTCCCTTGAAATATTAGCTTTATCAGAAAGCTTACGCATCACAGTTCCAACAAAAAGCGGTGACATCGAATCAGCAAAACAGAAAAGACCTAACACCCATGCCAAAATCTGAACGCCTCTGCGTTTAAGCTCTTTTTGATTGACAATTCTTGTAAACCCGTCAATTGCACCACTCTTTTCATAATAAGTACAAAGAACACCAAAAAGCAGTATATTTAATGCTGCCCAAATAAAATCTTCATTGCCAAGGGCGGACTGAAGTACATTTGTAAAACCCCAAATACCTTTACCTGCCAAAAAACAACCAATAATGCAAGCAATAGACAGCGAGAAAACTGTATTCTTACTCCACAAAGCTAATACAATAGCAATAATTACCGGAATAAGCGATATGTAACCCATAGTCTCCACTACTGTACCTCCTTCAAAAATACGATTAGTATTCTTTATCTAAAAGCCTATTAAGTCCTTCATATCCCTCCTTTATTAATAATCATGGGTTTGTCTCCATTTCTCTTTCAATATTATTAAAGCAAATATTGGCTTCAGAACAACCAAATATATTACCAGATACACAAGCTGATAAATCTGAAAGTAAGAAAATGCAAAGCTGCGCAATCTCTTCCGGAAATAACGTGCGTTTTCCCTGAGTAGACGCCCGACATAATTCCCCATGCGTAAAGTCCTGGGTCATAGGCGTCAAGGTAGTACCAGGAGCGAGAGCATTCACCCGAATTCCTTCGACAATTAACTTTTTTGCTAACCCATATGTAAAGCTTGCAATTCCAGCTTTTGTCAGTCCATATGGGATCGTACTCCCCATGCCGCTTGTATCAGATGCCATCAAAACGACACGACCATTTTTCAGATTATTCACCCTGTAATAACGCAACCAGCTCTGTGTCAAAAAAAACGGCACCTTCAAATTAATATCAAATTGTGTATCCCAGCTAGCTTTTGTTACATTCATAAAGTCGCCTTCATGAAAACTAACGCCAGCATTATTGACTAAGCAATCAATATTTCCATAATAGCTATACGCCTCCTGAATCAAAGCATCAAAATCAGAAACTTTTTGTAAATCAACACAAATTTGACTCGCTTTATTCCCAATCTCTTTACACAAGTCTTCTAATCTTTTCTGATTTCGCCCAATCAAAATTACATTCGCGTTCTGTTCAACACACTGCTTTGCAATACAGGCCCCAATTCCACCTGAGGCTCCGGTAATAAGAACAGTACGACCTTCAAGAAGCTTCCCTGTCATCATTAATCCAATATTAACATTTAAAACAATTTGATTATCGTTACTCTTGTATTGTTTCATTTTCAAGCCTTCATTCTCTTTCACCTGGCAGATGAATCAAACTGCCAAGATAACTATCAGAATACTCATCAAATCCCGTTTCCCAGCCACTTTGATTATATAATGTAAATTCTCCAAAATAAATACAGCCGTTTGCTTCATATAAATCAATACGTACATGCGGGAATCCTTTGCTGATAATTTCTGCTATTTCAATCATCCGGTCAATAAATGGTGGTTTTTCCTCACAAAAATCTAAAGGCAATGCTCTTGTTAACCGATTAAAACGGCACAAATTCCAATCTTTGTCAAAATGATAATATTTTGGTTTCCCATTAGCCCGTCCTCTAACAACCATTATATTATCAACAACACCATCAAAACAAAACAGCTTATAATCATCCAAACTTCCCGTTTTTTCATCTTCCATATATTGTTCTGCAATAATTTTGTGTGGTATATGCTTATATGGCCATTCCCGGCCAGTCCAATAATAATTATGTTTCAAATGTTCATTAATCTTTTCTCCGGCTTTTGTAAAATCAAATTTATTTTTATTCTTGCAAATAACAACTCCTCCTGAATCATGTGTACATTTTAGTACAAACCGATCTGGCAGTTGATTAAAATCAATTTCATCAAAAGAATTCCACACACCTAACGTGGGGATTATATATTCATTGCCAAGCATGTCAGCAATAATTTTTTTTACTTCAAATTTATCTACAAGACTAATATAAACCGGGTTATGATCATGTAATTTAAGCCATTGCAATTTATCATTAAAAAACTTTGGGTTCTTTAAATTTAATGGACGTCCCATAATCCTTTTAAACTTAATTTTCAAATATACGCTATCAGGTAATATTTTGGAAATTGAATGTTTGATATTCATTATTAAAACCTCTTTCTTTATTGCTATTGACACAATCATTGCTTCAATCATCTGTCGTAAAGCAACGTTTTCTTTCTCAGTTGCGCTATAAAGAAAATTTATTACGATAGTTTTTGCAAGTTTATCATTTCACCTAACTTATAATTCCATTGATCAGGTTCAAAAACACCAAAACCGCTTGCAGGATAAAATGTTATTTCACCAAAATACATACGTCCGCTAATATCATAAAAATCAATGCGGACAAAAAGCATATCCTTTGACAAAATTTTAGCTTTGTTCTTCATGTCATCAAAACTGACAGGCTTGTTTATAACTCTGTTACTATGTGGAAACGGTTTACCAGGAAAATGTAGACCTGTAAACTGTTCTTTCTTCCAGTTCATATCATAAAAATCTATAGTCTCATTTGTAGACCTATCTTGTATTACTTGGCAAAACTTCGGCTCACCCTCAAAACAATATAATTTGTAATCAGTAAGATCGCCTCTTAACACGCAAACATTTTTATCTTGCATATATTTTTCTGCCAAAATACGGGGTTTCACATTTTTATATGGCCATTCACGTCCATAAGAATAAAAATTTCGTTTTAGAGATTGTTCTATTATATTCTTAGCCTTTTGTATGTCTAACTTTTCTTTATCATGACATATTACAATTCCTCCCGAATCATGCGTACACTTTAACACAAACTGATCCGGTAATTTATCAAAATCAATTTCATCAAAATGGTTCCAAACACCAAGAGTCGGAATAATATATTGTATCCCGATGCGTTCCGCAACATAGGCTTTTACTTCATATTTATCGACCATTGTTGTATATTCCGGCTTGCGGTCATATAGTTTTAGCCATTGCAACTTTTCGTTAAAAGTTTTGGGATTGTCCAAATTCAAATCATAGCCCATTCTGTAACGAAATAATCGTTTTAAATATTCGTCATCAGGCATATCTTGATACATGTCAAAAAGCGAACAATTTACTGCAAAACGATATCCTTTGTCTGTTAAATAACGTACACCTTTGCTTACAATGTTTCTTGTACTCACGATACAACTTGTATGACATATTCAGAAGCTAATATCATACTTTTCCTTTCTTAAAAATCTAATAACTTGTGAGATATATTACATTCAGATGCTGTAGACCTTGGATGAATTTTACCCTGTCATACAACTCTTTTAGGAGTGTATTGCCACAGCTTCTAAAGCACTTATCAACTGGATATGCTATGCAGTTTTTACAACAGAGTTAAAAACTGCCCACACTAACACCATAACAAGCATTTTGTTGAAATTTAAAAATTTCAAATTATAAAACCTTAAATCTTTTTTCTTCTGCTAAAAAGATGATGCTTAACTAAAAACAAATTATCTTTGTAAAAAAGACAGTTAACCCCTATCCAGATCATCACAACAATAACGAATATTTCAAAAGCCATAATGAACCAGTCAAAATAATTTAATTCTTTCAAGGATATCCAACTAGTCACAAAATATGAAATACCAACGATACATAAATCAACAGCAATTTGTTTTGCCGTGTTTTTAATTGGCCAGTGTATAATATTTTTCGAGTTATAATTGATCATCCATATAATTTGATATAGCAACGCAACGAAGGAACCCATCGCTACACCAACAAGCCCCCACAATTTAACCGTTATTATTGAAACTGTAATATTCAATAGTGCTGCCACAACATAATTTGACTGTGTTTCTTTAAAATGCCCTACCGCCAATATCATCATATTATAGGGAAGCCTGATACAGCGTGATGCAAAAGCCATCACAAGAAAAAACGCAAATAACGGCTGTTGATAATTTGCGTCAACTACACCTTTGGTATAAACACTTATAAATGGTAAAATCACAAAAAGCAAACTACCAAATGTAATCGTAACAAAACTATGTAATGCCCATTCAACCAACGAGAAAAAATATATTAGCTTTTCCTTTTCATTACGAGCCCAAAGTTCACCGAATATTGCCTGTATCCCAACGGTCATCGACATAAACATCTGCTTTGCGCCATTAACAACCAGCATATACATGGAATAAATGGATACATTTGTTAATGAAGAAAACACTGTAAGTACAATATACCCAGTACTGTCCAATACGATTGCCGCAAAATGCTGGGCTACGCCATTCCATTTTTGCCTAATTGGTTCTCCCTGATATTCTATATCCCAATTAATATTATAATTTCGGCTAACATAAAGTTTAAGAATTATCGGCCGTAACAAAAAAATAACCGAAGTAGCAAATTTCACCATTTGGATAGATGCATCCATGTGGATTAGTGTAACACAAGCAATTGTATTAAGAATAATCGTCCCCGTCTGAAGCAAATAATTCACATACCCATGCTGATCTGCTGCAAGCAACAAGGAGTTAACAATACCAAAATAATATTGTGCAAAGGAGCTGATACATATTGCAAGAATCAACGTTGCCGTAAATACAAAATCAAAATTCTGATTTGATATTTGTGGATAAACAAAAATAAGTAACACTACATAAACAGCCAATATAAACGCAAGACTTCTGAAAAACTTGTTAGCCGATGCCATAACTTTGCTGATTTCAATGTTATTTTTTTCGGCAAGTGGTTTATAAAGAGAAGACTCAATTACCGCACCAACTCCCATTTCCAAAAATGCAATAACGTGTAGGAATTGCGCTATAGATTGTGTCAAGCCATTAATTTCTGATCCAAAATGTGATAATAATAGTCTCGGGACAATAAAACCGCAAATGATTGCGGTTATTTGATATAAAAGGGAAGAAAAGGTGTTTCTCGCCAATAATTTTTTACGCAATAACAGCACCACCTGAGTGTTAAATAAGAGTTTTATAAAGTATCATAAAACAACTACTTTGATTTAATGAAAAACTAATAGATTATATTAAATAAACAAATACTATTTGTTTAACCATTTTTGTTCTATCTTATCTTTTGCTTATCTTTTGGCTTTGCATCTATAACTAACATTGTTATATAATATACCATTTCATTAAAATGGGACTAATTTAAAAGATGCATCATACAAGATAAAACCATTCAGTTTATATGCATTAATCATTTAAAGAATATTGGTCAATATTTCAAATAATACGGTGTACATATTAGTTAAAAGTATATCAGCGCCCCAATCTAAAATGCTGTCAATATAAGTATAAGTCCAACGTATTTGAAAAACAAGTGAAGGGATAGTGCATAACCATAAAGATAGATACACTATTTTTATAGCTAACGGCAAACACTTATAATGCTTCCTAACCGGCATCATATATGCACCGCAACATGCATATCCAGCTGCTGCAAATCGCCAATACAATGGAACTGGCATTGGAACAATCGCTAAAACAAATAAATTAATCAAGCTAAAAAAATACAAAAAAGACCGTTGTCGTTGTTCTTCAATAATACCACTTTTTAATAAATAAAATACAATTATTAACATTAGAACTGCCTCAACAGACATAGTGGTTTTTAATAAAAGAAAAGATAACGAGTTTTCAGCAGCCAATCCATAAGCAGTGTATTCATTGGTTGAATAATTCAACGCTTTTGAAGAAAGTTTTACAAAAAACTGATATTGAACTAAATTAAACCTATAAATAATCTCTTGTAAATAATATATTGTTGGCATTGTTAATACGGGGAAAAATAACAATACTTTTTTTATTTTTTCTGGCAACGAACATGCTATTCTAAATAAAATTAAAAATATGGCAGAATGATGGATAAAAATACAAGCTAAATAACCTATAAATACAAATAGATTTTTTTCCTCTTTAACTATATCCAAATAAGCCAATAATATAATTAAAGCTAACGCCATTCCGCTTCGAACGGTTTCCATAACATACATAAACGGCAAAAGCAGCAATTGAAAAAGTAAAACAAATTTTATTGATTTAACCGAATTATAATGTTCAGCTAAATCGCAGGTTATATAAGTTACTGATAGCATTACAATCGTGATTGATAAAGCTGGCAATAATTGTGGAACCCCTAATCGACCAAGCCCCCAATAAATAAAATGCATGACATATAAACCATCATCAAAGAATTGACTGATTTCCGGTAATGTTAATTGCTTTGCTAAATATAACGATTCATAGTATCTAATTAAATCTTTATTAGTACCATGTTTCAACGTAAATGCGCAAATAATAATAAATACAAAAAACAAAAAAGCAGGAATATATTTTCTCCATTTTGATGGATTATAAACTAACCCAACAAGAAAATAAAATAATGCCAACGGGGGGAATGCAAAAAGTATTGCATAATCAATAATCATAAATTAAATACCTTTTCATAATTACTATATAGAAGTGTTAAATCACATCTAACCACATCTGTGCAATCTTCTCAACGGGATACTTGTTTCTGATTTTAACAGCATTTTTTGATAGCATTTTTGCAAAACTCTCATCTTCCAATATTTTCTTCATCCCTTCAAACATTGCTTGTACATCACCAACCGGTACCAAAATACCATTCACGTTATTTTCAATTACCATTCTTGCGCCACCTGCAGGGCAATCGGTAACAACAGAAGGTAAACCCATAGCTAATGATTCTAACATGGAATTAGAAATCCCCTCGTAATCCGATGACAATACAAACATAGCGCTCTTATTCATCTCATCATAAATATTATCACTAAAGCCTGGCAAAAATACCTTGCCTTCAAGATTCTCCCTTTTAATTAATTGCCTGATTTCATTTTCTAAAGGGCCTCTTCCATAAATATATAGTTTATATTCCGGATAAAATGCCTGTAATTTCTTAAAAGCTAATATCATCATAGGGATATTTTTCTGCCTATCTAATCGGCATGCAGAAATAATCTTCTTCTCTCGTTTACCCCCATAAACAACCGGTAAGCTACCATTAATTGGATTTGGAATAATCACGCCCTTATCACGAATAGCTTTTGAGAAAAAATTCATTGCATCTTTTGTTTGAAAAACACATAAATCTGCATGTCCCAAAGAAAAATTTCTCAAATACCGCAATAGAAAAGTATTACATGTATTTTGTGGATCACTTCTTAATGATAAAATAATACGGTTACTCGTAAATAAGGATGCTATACCTAAAACAAAATGTGATTGTAATACAAATCCGACAAACGTAGTTTCAGGCATTTTCTTCATGATTGTAATTAAACTATAAATCCATATAAAATAGCGAATTACTTTATTCTTATGATATTCTAGATCGATAAACTTCATACCTTTTGAAATATTATATTGATTTGCATACATAGACGGCGCAAGTTGAATAAACGTAACGTCGTATCCTTCTTTTTCCCATTCTAAAGCAATTTCAGTTGTTACCCTCTCTGCACCACCGTTAGTCAAATGAAGCGTCACAAAAGCAATATTTTTTTTTATTTCATGTTTCATATTATCACAACCTGTCTCGTATAATTACTGCAATGTGTATGCATTTAATTTATTAGTATTAGCCATGATTTTTACAAATTATTCAGTATTTCCCAAAATCTATTTTCAATCAGTCATTTGATCCGTCCAAAACATTTCCCTCATTTTTTCTTCTGCATCCAAACTGACTGTCTCTTGCCCAATCCCCTCACTCCAAAGATTCGTCATCCGATTTACGTTTTTAATTATTTTCGCAGGAACGCCAGCTACTACACAATTAACTAGTATAACTTTATTTATCAAACTGCATTCAACAATAATCACATTAAAACCTATTTTAAAATTATAAAGAATACATATACCCGCAGCAATGTCAACATTGTCTCCAATCTCTACACATCCAACATTCTAAGCGTACTTCCCCTCAGTGTACATAGTAGTTTCAGGTTTATTTAACATGCTGTGTGTAACATCAAGCATAACAAAATACACGTTATGATCCATACATCATTCCCCATACTAATTATTTTAGCGTAAAGTGAAACTCGCCTATCCATAATCAAGCACTGTTCACGCATGGTGCGGTAGATAGATAGGTAGATATATAATGGCTTTTGATAACACTATCCTCTATGGCAATGTATATCCCATGTCTTCCAAAATTACTTTCAGTTTCCTCCCGGAATCTCACGTTTTTTGTCCTGCCTTCTTGTGATTGAGTTTCTTATCACACTATGTTGTGCTTTTCTATCTTTTTCCGGCGGCGGTGTCATGTAATTTACACCATAACTAGTCACCAGTGCTTCTTCATATCGTTTATTAACCATAAAACTCTTATTTTCGAAAGTTATATCACTATATTCTTTCATAAAATCACAGTCAAATGTTAATGGTAACCAATAAAATGTGTCATTGGAACGATGAATTCTGGTTTTATTTCCTAAAAATCTTTTCTCCTCCAAGTCGTGATACCAGTCTAACTTCCTTTTAAGTGAAAATAACTTGCCTAATGCATATGTAATACAAATCAAAATTTTATAAAAAATATTGCGTCCAACAAATACTATATTCTCTTTCGGTTTTATCATCCCCTGCAAAAATCTTAACAAATTAACTTTTAAAAGGGCTCCCAATTTATTTTCAGTAATATAATCATAAATTAAGATATCTATAAATACCGCTTCTTCCTCCGTAATATGTACAAAGCGCGATACCCATAACACATCTTCATATAATACAACATCACGATAGCGTTTTGCTGCTATAATTGTTTTAAATTTTTTATATTCTTCACGTGTCATCACAACATCTACATCATCATCCCAAGGGATAAAACCTTTATGTCTTTCTGCTCCCAAGAGTGTGCCCCCATGTAATGAATAACAAATTTTATTTTCTCTGCAAATGTAATCAAAAAGAATTAATGATTGTAATAATCTTTTTTGAACGGTTTCTAGTCCATATGAATTATCCATTTCAAATTACACTATTCCTTCCACAAATATTGTTGAAACCATTATGATTATAATTATCAAAACACGCATTTTTTGATCAATTCCAGTGAATGGCTATTAAACAGCACCTCCCCATGCCCTGGATAAGCCCAATCCAATTTTAACATCAGTTTTTCCAAAAATGGTAACGTACGTTCACGATATAACTTTTTGCTGCTCCCCGGAAACTTGACCATCAATCCATTCTCTAATATAGTATCACCCACAAACAACATATCATCCATCAAGATACAGCAACTGCCCTCAGAATGGCCAGGCGTGGTGAACATTTCTACTAAATGGTTCTTCCAATGAAATGAATAACTGTCACTAAAGGTTACATCTGCTTTACCACATACAAAAGGAGACCACCTTTCTGGCTTTTTTTTACCTGCTAATTCTGCCAATACTTCTGCATACGCAGACAAATTTTCCTTTGCATCCTGTATTTTCTCCGAACATTTTTTGCTGGCAATAACCCTGCAAGTAGTATTACATACTTTCCTTAATGTATTCAATCCGTAAATATGATCAAAATGCTCGTGTGTTAAAAGTACTGTAACAGACGCAGCGTAACGACATCTTTTCATGATTACATCTGGATCAGACGGATCAATCACAAGTATATGATTCTCTTCTTCGAATAAGTACATATTGGAGTCTAACAAATCACTTACAAAGCGCCTTATAATCATTATACCTATACTATTATATAAAATATAACAAGATTAAGATACAGCTTATCTAACATCAGCTTAACGACTTTTTCCCGTACTCCCATAACCGTAACAGCAACCTTTCCCAATAACAAAAGTATCAGACGTATTCTCATAAGGGCGGGTTAATGTTTCCCATGCATCAAAATCATACAATCTTCAATAATGCTTTTCTGGATAGCGCCGTCCTGCACGGCAATTACAGCGTAAATATCGTTTTCTTTCGCCAATTCCAAAATATAATCAACCACACAGCACTCATATTCATTAAGACGCCGTCCTTGTTTATTTGGATCATCAACAAGAAACCCGTAAATTTTGTAAACAGAATGCTACTTGTTAATATCTTCTATTAGCCAGGCATCTTCTTTCCCAAAATCACCGGCTCCCAGTATTACTATGATTTTCATTATTCTGCTCTAAACTGTCAAAATGCCGTTCTACTCCTAATTCATTTCTGTCCTTTGTCTCATCAAGATTTGTACCATCAAAAGGCGCCCGTGTATCACTGGCCCGGTATTCACTGCCTCTTACTACCGCTTTAAAGATAGCCAACACCATCTTTAGATCAACTATTAAACTAACATTTTCGATATACCAAATATCATTCTCGAATTGTTCTCGCCATGTCCATGTTTTACTGTCAGTTTTTATAATTCGCTCTAACGTGAGTCCAGGCCTTATGGCATGGCGCATAGCATGACGTTGATTATAATATTGCAAATACTCAACCAATAATGGCCGTGGTCCAACAATACTCATATCACCTTTTAAAATATTGAAAAGCCCCGGCAACTCGTCGAGTGATGTTTTCCGGATAAAATAGCCGAATTTAGTAAGCCTTTTTTCCTCTGGAAGTAAATAGCCGTCTTCCCCATGTTCATTTGTCATGCTCCGAAATTTGTACATACTAAACAGTTTAGCATCTTTTCCCGGTCTCTTGGTATTATAAATTATCGGCCGCCCATGAAAAATCATTTCCAAAATACAGATAACTAATAATACTGGCGAAAAAATCACAATTGCAACACTACTAAGAATAATATCCAAAAACCTTTTTATATACATTGAATAAAATGTTTTCTTTACTTTTGGCAAATTACTTTTCATAATATCTTAAACCTTTTAAAATATATCTGAATCCATCATTGTGATATATGAATTACAAATATCCAAATTCTGCGTCCAACAAGTCATAGGGAAAGGATGATCGCCATTAACAAATCCGGCTTTCCCCAATATATTTTTATACTGTTCAGAAGTCAGCCAAACTTTTAATATGTCACATTTCCATTCTTTTGCCAGATTTTTCGCATACAATAATAATTCATACATTATTTCTTTTGAATCTGCAATAATATCAACAATCTGTAGTTGCCTCAAACTATTTTCTTCGTAAGTATCAACCACAACATAACCACGCTTCCTATTATCAATATACTCAAATCCTGTATAATCAAATCCAGGTTTTTGAAAAAAACGCCAATTTAAAAATTCCGCCTTTCGTGTTTTTATAAAAACGTGCGTTTTAGACAATTCCCTGCTGATTGCTTCATAATCATCTGTAAATTCGGAAAATCTACGAATTTGCTCTGACACATCACATTTTTTTGCCTTAGCTGTCCAAAAGGCCACGTCCCCAACATAGTGATGCTGCAAAAATTTTACAGTAATACCATATGAATTATTGTTTGGAAAGCCGTAGATAATGCCTATATCTTCATTCTGCCTGGCACATTCTGTAAAAAGCTGTAAGGAAGCACCTAAAAAATGTTCATCAGCCATTGTAGTGCCGCTTACGGCAGAAATAACATCTTTTCCGTTAAGAATTGCCGGATGTGGAGTCAATGCATTATACGCCACCAGATTCTCATCTTTCCACAAAGAAGTCGCTCTTTCACAAAGACAGGGATTCTTTTCCATTTGCCAGCGTAACATTTCCAAAGAAAGAACCCTTCCGCCAAATGCCTGAGAAAACAATGCCTGCACTTTATCCAACTTTTCTTTTGGATACTTTTGAACCTCGTATTGCGGAATCCTTAAATACTTTGTAAGCGCCATAACGTCCTCATTTGTAAACTGTTTTATAATATATTTTGCAGAATAAATATTCTATACTGTACTCCATCACCAGTCTGGCTTTAAGAAATCACTGTTCCGGCTAACCTGAAAGCATCCTTCCAAAGCCGGAATCCAGTGCTAAAATTCTTTATAATTGAATTGTGCATCGCAAGATAAAAATTCATTATGAGGAGGTCATCCTTATCAATCCCTGATCTCCATATTTATCTGCCATATGCACGGTAATGATATCCAAATTCTCTGCGGCAGCCAGATTATGGATTTCTTCATCGCTGTATCGCTCTGTAGTTACATTAAATTGATTTATTTATTGATAAGCTAGGTAACTCTTTTTTTCTTCCGGTTTCATGAAATAGATATATGTTCTTAGTCCATTGCAGCACGTTCCGTCCGCAACCACCAACGCAGATAATTAGTAAATTTCTCATTTTATACATCCCATAAAATCACTTGAAAACTCTTGTTACTATGCATCGGCATGTTTCTCATTCATTTTACGAAAATGTTCCCAACAGTTTTTAATGGTTCCTTCTGATAATCCGCCTTTTTCATATATCACTTCTATATCAGTTTTCCTTTTTTTCTTTGCAAATTCATCTATGGAGCAAATATATTTAACAGGTCTACCTGCATATACGCCATTGCCAGGCAAACTTTTGTTTATAAGGCTTCCTTCAGCAATAATAGTGTTCGGACCAATAGAAACATTGTAGAGGATTTCGGTATGTGCACCTATAAAGACATTATCTTGTATTTCGATACAGCCAATATGTTCACAAAAACTGCCCCCCCATTGCGGACAATTGTTCATCATTCTGTGAATTACGTCATGCGTTGTAAAAGATACATCAGAAGCAATCCAAACATTGTTACCAAATGAAATCAACTTAGGGTATAAAGGTATCTTCCGAAACATTGTCATACAATTATCTCCCATGTGATAAAAGATGTTATGCTTTTTTATGTAGGCAGCCCTTCCCACAGCTGTTGTTGTCAGACACAAGCCAATTGTATGCCTAATCCTGTACCAATCCAAATTCATCCTCCCCTAAATATCACAATCTCATTCAACACGAAATTAATTTTCCAAACTATCAAAATATTTCACTATCCCTAGTTCATCAAAGCCTCTTGTTTCGTTAAAAGGATTTTTTGTTGTATTTGCCCTTGTTTCACTAGCTTGTAGAACTGGTTTAAAAATTGCAAGAATCATTTTTACATCCACAGCAAAGCTAATACTCTCAACGTACCAAATATCATTTTTAAACTGTTCCCATCATGTCAATATTCTTGCTGTCTGTCTTTTCTTATGCGTTCCAGCGTAAAATCCGGGCGACCAGTGTACTTCATCGCATGTTTGGGATTATTAGCACTTTAAATACTCAACTAATAATGGTCTGGGCCTCGCAATACTCATATCATCTTTTAACATATTAAACAGCTCTGATAACTCATCAATCTTTGTTTTTCGAATAAAACGCCCAAATTTTATCAGCGCTTTTCTTCTGGTAACAGATTCCCATCGTCACCATGTTCATTTATTATGCTTCAAACTCATATATGTTTTACATTTTTACCTAGTCGTTATGTAATATGGATAATTGATGCCAATGAAAAATAATGTTTAATACATAAACTGACAATGAAACTGCAGCAAAAAACAATTGCATTTTCACACAGCGTGTTAACTTATAATCATTTTAATGCAATTGCAAAAAACAATCTTAAAATCATCACTCTTCTACAATCTCAATCAATCCAACACTCAGCGAAAATAAAAACACCACTCTTTTCCCACCAAATGCCACTGCCGGAGTTAACGGAATGGTAACTTTAAAACGATTTTTTTGCAGACGCTCTATATCTGCTTCAATCTCATCGCTCTTATAACAAATGTGATAAGGTGTCGGGCCTGTTTTTTCCAATAACAAGTCAACAGGTGAATCTGTGCTAATCGGTGCTACTAACTCTACCCTGTAACCGTCCATATCACCAAAAGCTATGTAAACATTACGTGCTGTATCGGTTACCGTATCCTCAAAATGAAAGCCTAATTCTGACATGGATTTTTTAGCTTTATCTATATTTTTAACTGCATACCCTATATGGTCTATTTTCATTCCCAGTCTCCTGCCAGCACCTTTTTGAACATACCGGTAATTTCCGGTAATGAATCAACCGGCGTTGTATAATCTTTACGGTCGCCAATCTCTTTAATTTCACCAGAAATGTTTACAAATCCCATTTTTTCAAACAAGTCAACAACCGGTGCATTCTTGGCTGTTTTAATATAAGAGGCTTTTACAGTAGCAATGCCCTTTTGTTTCAGTAATTCTTTAATCCGTGCCATCATCTCATTTTCTGCATTGCGACCCATTACACGACAACTCATCAGGTAGGTATCAATTTCAGCAACATCTTTTTCATATTTCAAAATCAATACGGCAACCAACCCCTGATCACCAAATTTATCAGCCATATGAACCGTAATAATATCTGAATTGTCTGCTGTTGCCAATGAGTGGATTTCCTCTTCACTGTAACGTTTCGTTGTAACATTAAACTGGTTTGTTTTATTGGTAAGCTGGGTTACACGTTTTTCTTCTTCCGATTTCATAAAATGGATGTCCATGGTCATTTCCAGTTTCTTCAGAAAATCTTCTATGGAAACAGCACTGCTCATCTCTGTTTTACGCATAGCTTCTGAACGGTACATAGCGGTCTTTTTCGTGTCTTCACTAGTCACTTCCAAAGACAGGAAATATTCGTCATATGCTTTGGCAACTACTGCGGGCAATTGCGCTGTATCTTTCGGAAAATCAATCACTGCTACTTCCGGGCACTCCGCTTTCATACGCTCCCGTTCTGCAGGATTGTCGTCTAAAAACACAAAGGAATCCAAACCAATATTCAGATTTGTTGCCAGTTGGCGAATGTTCACCGTTTTCGGTTCCCAGTTAATAACTTCTGCTACCAGATCTTCATGCTGAAGCACCATATCCGGATGTTTAAATACCGGTTCCACATCTTCCACATTGTTCTTGGAAAGAATGGCCACCATCACACCCTGTTCTTTCATTTTTTTCAATATGCGCTGGGTGTCTTTATAACGGGCGCCTTCTTTGTTATTCGCAAGCTGAATCCCGTTCACGCCGTCTTCCCCGATAACACCGCCCCAAAGGGTGTTGTCCAGATCCACGGCAATACATTTCTTCTTAGCGCCTTTGGTAACAGAAGTGTAACGGGTAATCAGTTCCGCAATGGCAGCCATGCCTTTCATGGAATACGGCATGGAACCCACATACCACATTTTGGGCGAATAAAACGCTTTCCGCCCCAAATCGGCAACAGCCTCTTTTACCGGAAGGATGTAAACGTCACTGCCGTTGCAGTACAGTTCCTGAACACGTTCAATCAGATAGTTTTCAAAATAGGCTTCCAGTCGTACTTCTGCTCCAAAATGACAGGTAACATTACTGATATCAATGGATGAAACAAATACCGGTACACCTGGTAATTTAGCAGTTGCCACCTGTAAGGCACTACACCACTCATCTATGGTCTGACAGCCTCTTTCCCTGTCGTTCCATGTATCCGCATAGGCATCGGCATGAAGCAAAACCACAACCGCGTCCGGTTTAAAGGCATACAAACCCGAAGCAGGGTTAATCATCTCCTGCTGCCAGGTATCAAAACCGGGGGAAAGGTACAGCTCTGCGTTTCGCTGCAACATACCAGCAAGCAAGTCTACCGTAACATTGGATAATAAAGCCAATTTCATTACAACAACCTCCGTAACTTATGCCTGGGTGTATTTATAAAAATCATTCAGCGTTTTAATCGTCGGCACTTTTTCAATGGGGATTTCTACATCATATTCCTCTTCAATTTCCATGACCAGACGCATATGCATCAGGGAATCCCATTTCTTAAATTCTTTAAACCTTGTTTCCCCGCTTAATTCAGAAGGATCTACCTGCATCACACCTGCAACAAATACTAAAAAACCCTGCATACCTTTTCCTCCTATACCTTTCGAACAGAATGTCCGCCATCTGCTGTAATAATCTGTCCACTAATCCAACGTGATTCTTCCAAAAGAAGGAAACAAATCAGATTGCTGGCGTCGCTAATTTCTCCAATACCCAGAGGATATGATTCCAACAGTTTTTTCATTCCTTCTTCATTCAACTTATCCATCCAACCGGCAGCCATAGGCGTTTTCACAGGAGCAAAACAAACCTCATTGATGCGGATACCTTTTTCCATCAGTTCCGCAGCTGCCGGAGCCAAATACCCTTCAATGGCACCTTTTGCCGCTGCATATGCCGTATGACCCATGGCACCTTCATGGGCAGACTGGGAAGAAATCAACACGATGCTGGTTCCTTCCGCGTGGTTCTTCTTTTTACTGATTGCCGCAATCATCACCATAGGTACCAGTGCGTGCAATCGCCAGAGGTTCTCAATGTCTTCCACTTTGGTTAAATGCAGCGGTGCCATTTTATCAAAGCCGGCACAATGGACAAACCCACCAACAGGACCATATTCCGCCACAAGATTTTTTATCAAATACTGCAAGTGGTCGACATCCATCAAATCGCATTCCTGCAAAAACAACTTTTCCGGATACTGCTCTGCAATAGCACGAACCTCATCCCGTATTGCTCTGTCAAGGCCAATGACAGAACACCCAGATGCCAGCAATTTTTCTACAACGCCTTTGCCTATTCCTCCGGAAACACCGGTAATCAACACATTCTGCATGGTTTATCCCTTTACACACTTCTTATACAAGTCGCCAATGGTATTGCATTCCATAAACTCATCAACAGAAACTTTTACACCAAATTCATCTTCCATCATTACAATAAGGGAAAAACCTACCAGAGAACTGAAGTCCTCCAAATCACGGAACACGGTTTCCATCGTAATCGTTCCCGGTTCAACCTCAAAAATCTCAGCTACCAATTCAAGAAATTTTTGCATTCTCATTGCTCCTTTAATATTTATTTATATTGGAATAATTTGTAAAACGCCTTTGGATCCAAAGTAATAACACCTGCACTGGCAGAAAGACCTCCCCCAAAGCCGGAAATCAAAACTTTGTTTTCTTTATCTGTAATCAACATTTTTGCTGCTTCTTTCGCAACGGTTACCGGAACCGTAGCCGAAGCAGAATTGCCTACTGCATCCCCGGACTGCCAGGTCTTTTCCCAGGTAAACTTCAATTTTTTACCAAGCTTTTTTATCATATACATATTGGCTTGATGAGGCACAAACGAATCTATTGTTTCAGCGCTTTCACCAATTTCTGCGAGGAATCGTGTTAACCATTTGGATACATCCATAGCCACAAATTTGAAAATGGCAAACCCGTCCATATAAATATCTACATTTCTCCGTTTTCCGCCGTCCGGCAAATCCTGATAAGCAAGATCTTCTGCTTTAATCGGAGATTTAGAGCCGGCAGCAGGAATAAACAAGGAATCCCTGCCGGAACCGTCTGTATAGAACGTAAAACTCCATTCTGAATTGCTTTCCGTTATAGAAAGCAATGTTGCAGAACCAGCGTCAGCCATAACAGGTACAGTTGATTTATCAAGGCCGGACATATAAGTACTTTGGATATCACCATCTAATAGCAACACCTTTTTACCAGAAGCTTTGGCAAACATAGATGCAATATATAAACCATAAGCATATCCGGAACAGGCAAGACTGATATCAAAAGCAGGTATTTCTTTTGACAGTCCCAACTTTTCCTGCACTAAAGATGCATTAAACGGCATTAATCGATCCGGCGTAAAGGTTACAAACACAACACCGCCAATTTCTTCAGGTTTAGTATTTGTCCCTTTTAATACTTCTTCAGCACAAGCAATACAAAGGTCACCGGTTGAAGTTCCAACGTTAGCAAGATAACGTGTTTCAATTCCAGTTGACTGAATAATCAACTGTGCTTCATCGCCATACATTTCCTGTAACGAGGCCGCATTATCAATTTTTCGCTCCGGTACACAAGCCACTACACCATCAATATGAATTCCTTTAATATTAAATATTTGCATTATACTATCTTCTCCCGTTTTTTTAAATCTTAATTTCCCGTATTAAAGAAAAAGCTTCCGCTGCTTTACATCCAATGGTCGCGCCCCTAAATTTAGCCAGGCTTTCAATTGCTTCCAAAGATCGTGTTTCAGGGAACGTACCTAATTGGCTTTTAAAAAATTCCATTGCCCTTAACTTCAAGTTAAGTGTATCAGAAATATCTTCATATACAGTTGGAAAGAACTCATTCACTGTATTAGGAATGTCCCACCCTGTTTCAGAAAGTGTTTCATACGCATAGATACGTTGCACAACATGTCTATATTTAGGTCGTAACGCTACCATCGCGGCGTCAACTACCATTTTATGATCAAGTTGCATATCGCCTCGATGTGGAATATACACTTCGTCAGGGTGAATTCGTTGTACAACTTGGAAAAATGCTTCATTAAACTGATAACGGGGAATTGTTTCCAACATCACAGCAGGGAAGTTCAAATAAACACGTTCTTTCACGCCAAGCAGCTCATCGGCTTGTTTGCATTCATTTCTCACTTGCACTACCGATTCCTCAGAAAAAAGCGGTTCGCATCCTTTGGTAACAACACAAATGTAAACATCATGCCCCCGGGAAATTCTTTTGGCAATGGTCCCACCGACACCGAGATATTCATCGTCAGGGTGTGGCGCAATTACTAAAACATTCATAACTTCTTTCTCCACTATCCCCCATACTACCCTATATTTAATCGCTTGGCCGGCACACCCATAACGGTAGTTCCCTCTTTCACATTTCTAATCACAACAGAACCCGCTCCCACTTTGGCATTTGTTCCTATATGCATTCCAGGAACAACAGTACTATTAGTAGAGAGGTATGCTCCTTCTTTAATTACGGTGTGTCCGCTGATACAAGACCCAGACATAATTGAAACATATTTTTCTATTAAACAGTCATGACCCATAGTAACTGAAAAATTAAAAATGCATTGGTCTCTAATACTTGTATTTACGCTTACAATACTGCCGGCACAAATAATACACCCTTTGCCTATAAAAGAAGTTGGTGCAAAATTAACTGAAGGATGGATTATTGTTTCCCAATTATCAAAATCTACAAGCTTATCTACTATGCGCTTGCGAATCTGCCCGTCCTGCATGGCAATTACCGCACACACAAATTGTCTTTTTGAAATTTCAGAAAGATAATTAACAGGGCCGAGGCATTTATAACCATTGAATTCCTGTCCAATTTTATTTGTGTCATCATCCAAAAAGCCTAATATATTGTACGCTAGCTCTTTCCTGTTAATATCTTCAATCAGCCAGGCAACTTCTTTACCAAAATCACCGGCACCGATTATTATAATATCTTTCATCAACTAACATTCCTTTAATATGAAAATATCCTTAAACTACATAAAACCATTTCGCTTACAACGTAAATGCTTATTTAAAACACCTGTGAATAATATCAATAATCACATCTTGCTCTTCCTTCTGCATTTTATTATCGCTGGGCAGACAAAGTCCCCGTTGGAAAATGTCTGCACCAACATCTATGGTGCCGGTTTCTTTTATATACGCATTGCTTTTTGCCCTGCCGTTTCCATTCCGTGTTACAAACGGGTTCATGCGGTAAATCGGTTGCATATGCATGGGCTTCCAGATGGGCCTACCTTCTGCATTAAAGGCGGCAATAGCGTCCAAAATTTCTGTCGGACAGCTTTTGCCCGGTTCACTTACATACAGCGCATCCTTTTCCCCACGAACATGCGGACACATAGCGTCTTCGTCAATGACCAGGCAGCTTAGCCAGTAGTTGGGTTCGGAGTTGGCAAAGTCGATGGGATTCATCTGTACCGGCAAACCCTTTAACCCTTCTTTATACCGCTCATAAATCGCCATTTTCTGGGCAATGTGTTCTTCCAGATAGGGGAACTGACCGCGAACTACCCCGGCAATGATATTGCTCATACGGTAGTTAAAGCCCATTTCTTCGTGTTGGTACCAGGCGGCATCTTCCCGGCTCTGGGTACTCCATTTTCGGATTTTGTTGGCGTCTTCTTCGTTGTCTGTCAGGTACATGCCGCCGGAACTGCCGGTAATAATCTTATTTCCGTTAAAGGAAATCACACTTTCCGTTCCAAACATGCCGGTCTGCACACCTTTGTAAGTGGCGCCAAAAGACTCTGCGGCATCTTCTACAATGAGGGCCCCATGATTATCGCAAACCGCTTTGATTTCATCGATTTTGCCCGGCGTACCGTATAAGTGGGCAACCACTACAAGCTTTACTTCCGGATAGATTGCAAAGGCTTTTTCCAGCGCCACTGGATCCATGTTCCAGGTATCGTATTCCGTATCAATGAACACCGCTTCCCCGCCTTCGTAGGCAACCGGGTTTACCGTAGCGTCAAAGGTCATATCAGAACAGAACACTTTATGTCCTTCCAGTGCGCCGTGTCCCACCTTGGGCTGGCCATACAATTTTTCCCCGCACAGTTTTATGGCAAGATGTAACGCCGCTGTACCGCAGGAAAGAGCCACCGCGTACTGGCGGCCGATTTTCTCCGCCGCCAGTCGTTCCACTTCGTTGATATTCGCCCCAACGGTACTTACCCAGTTGGTTGCAATGGCATCATCCACCCAGTGCTGTTCATCCCCGTGCATAGTGGGGGAAGAAAGCCATACTTTTTTGGCAAAGGGTTTGATTCCCGCAAAACGGGGATCGTGTATAAAATCATGTTTCATACGGTTAGCATCTCCTGTTCATATAAACATGCCTGTTAGCATTTATTCTGCCTTAAAGTGATTCGGCGTATAGGTGGGAATCATGGTTTTCAACTGCCCGATAATCGCGTTCTCCTCTTTCAGGGACCGCAGGGTTTCAATTTGCCGGTACAACGTCTCCGGGTCTTCCTCCTGCAGAATCGCTTTAGCGATTTTTTTATGGGAGGTTTTTTCCGTCCCTTCTTCCGCCGTCATCAGTTCTTCAAACAGCTTTTCCCCGGGTCGCAGGCCGGTCACTTTGATTTCAATGTCCTGCCCCAGCACCAAACCGGACAGGCTAATCATCTTCTTGGCCAGATCCATGATCTTCACCGGCTCGCCCATGTCCAGTACGAATACTTCGCCGCCTTCACCCAGGCCCCCAGCTTCCATCACCAATTGGCTGGCTTCCGGGATGGTCATAAAGTACCGTTTCATGTCTTCGTGGGTCACCGTCAGCGGACCGCCCTTGGCCAGCTGCTTTTTAAACAGGGGCACTACGCTGCCCCGGCTGCCCAGCACATTGCCGAACCGCACCGCCATGTATTTGGTATTGGGATAGCGTTTGTTCAGGGCCTGCCCGATTTTTTCCGTCACCCGTTTGGTAGCTCCCATCACACTGGTGGGGTTTACTGCCTTATCCGTACTGATCAGCACAAACCGTTCCACCCCGTACTGCCCCGCCAGCTCCGCCGTATTCAGGGTACCTGCCACATTGTTGAATACCGCTTCTTCCGGTTCCGCTTCCATTAAGGGCACGTGCTTGTGGGCCGCCGCGTGGAACACCACCTGGGGATGGTATTGCCGGTACACCTGCTCCATCCCTTCCCGGTTGGTAATATTCATAATATAGGGAACCAGCACGCCTTTCGGTGCCTTTTCCAATAATTCCCGGTGGATTTCGTAAATGCTGTTTTCTCCCCGGCCCAGCAGGATCAATTTCGTCGGACTCAGCCGCAGCACCTGCCGGCAGATCTCGCTGCCGATACTGCCGCCGGCGCCGGTAACCAGCACCGTTTTCCCTGTAATATAACTGCCGATCTCCTTCAGGTTCATCCGTACCGGATCCCGGTTCAGTAAGTCTTCAATGGAAAGTGGGCGTAAATCTTTAACTTTGATATCTTTAGCATCCAGACTGGTAAAAAACTCCGGTAAAATCTGTACGGGCACGCCGCTGGACGCACAGATTTCCGCCAGATCTGACATGGCCACGGCTTCCAGGGACGGGATGGCAATGATGATTTCGTCCACCCGCAGGCTTTTTACCAGGGAACGGATGTCCTGCCGACCGCCGTATACCTTGACGCCGTTCATAATCTGGCCCCATTTGGTATCATCATCGTCCACAAAGCCTACTACCTTGCGGTTATCCCGCTGGCGGATATCCCGCAGAATGATATTGCCCGCATCTCCGGCCCCTACAATCAGAACTCGCAACACTTTACCCTGTCGTACTGTCCTTTTTTCTGAATTATTCTCAGCCCAGCGCACAAACATACGGCTGGCCCCGACCAAGAATACATCGAACAGGAAACAGGAAACAAAAATCCCCTTGGACATGCTGCGGTTGGCAAAATACGGCAACTGGAACACGTTATTGATGATTAGATAGGATACGACAACACCGCAAAGGTTGGCCAGCACGATTGCGATCAGTTCCCGGTTCCCCGCATACCTCCAGGCCCGGTGGTATAATTTGAACTGGTAAAAAAAGCCAAGATGAATCAGGATAAATAATGGCAGATTCGCCATAATGGCCGCCATATAATAGGGATATTGCGGTTCCCCCATGGTAAACCGGATCAATACGGCCAGCCAGGATGAGACAAACATGGTGACGATATCCGTCAGCAGCAAGATACAGGGCAGTAAATAACGCCTCACAACAAACGCTCCTCTTTACTGGTAATATGTCATTATATTATAACACGGAACTGTCAATAAGGCAAAAAAATTGCCCATAATTTTGTGCAAAATATAATTGAGTCAGACTCATTATGGTACGTCGGCAGGAACCTCCCGCTGTACAAAGAATCTGCAGATCAGATAAATAACTGCCATTTTATAAACGGTTGACGTGTTGATGATAAACATCAAAAATCGTTCATCGTACATGGAAAGGAACAGCGGACTGACGAAACAGCCATATAAGATTATATGCCAGAACGGTTTTGCATAAAAACGGACATAATTATAGAACGAGGTATATAGGATCCCCAGAATTGCCATAATGAGGTGGGTTCCCACATATCCGTAATCTTCAATATAACGCCGGAGCATGGTATAAATGTTTGTGCCATAACTCTGATGGATATAGCTGAATTCTAAAAATACAATCGGTTTGGGAAGGGCAAAGCCCAAGGTATTCAGATTGCTGTAAATGCCGGATAATGTATTGCCCCCTGTATATTGGTTTTCCAAAAAAACATGGGTATCCAGAAAATAGGATAACTCGGGAATGGAGGAACCGATATACGAAATAAGTATTCGCAAAGGGTCTGTGATCGTAAAACGGTGCCTGACAAAACCAAAAAGCAGGAATATAATTATAAATATAACGAAACTAATAGATATAATCCGCAACGTTGCATATTTACTTTGTAAAGAAAAACCATTCTTTTTTTGTATCAGTATAGCAAACGTAACCAGTGAAAATAAAAAAAGATTAAAATAATTTTCTCTTCCGGTTTCCAGAAAAAAAGCAGGCAGGCATAAAAGAGGGATCGCAAGATATTTAAGGTTCGAAACCAGTTTTTCTTTCAGGCTGTTCTCTTCCACACTGTTGATAATATTTGAAATGACCACAAACAGGCAGCTATAGCATATGGATAACAAAATCACCATTTCGTAGGACAGCCAGCGTGTATATTTAAATTTGTCTCCTGTCAGGCCTCTTCTTGCCCAAAACATAAAATTTTCATAGGTAATATTTTTCCCGATTTCATGAACCATATCATAGGTTGCTTTAACCTGCAGACAGGTAAAGGCAAGAATCACAAAAACAAAAAGAGCCAGATATTTATGGGCAATGGAATACCGGCCAATACATAAACTGCTTCCATTTTTCACAGCCGCCTGATTTTTTGTAACAGCGTCTGTCCAAATACTGGCTATGCCAAAAACTAACACGGACGTTATGATGAGAAGTGCTGCATCAATGCCCATATAAAAATTCCATTCCGGAATGCCCAGCATAGCCACCGCGGTACTGACGGCGGCTACGGCAGACACAACCGTGAACGGGTGCATGATATCGTATTCGGACATAACATATGCAAATGCTGTGATTACCATTAAAACAGGCAGCAGCACATAAAAGGCATTTTCATAAAACATACGCAAATCCTCGTATCGCCGGAACAATGACCACTAAGATTGCCAGCAGCATGCCAAACACAAACCCGATGATCCCATATTTGATCAGTATATCGTTCCGGTCCAGCGGTAATTCTTTGGGATACGAAAAATTCCGGCTTACCACTTTAACGACAGGGCCTGGTTTTATCTTTTTTACAGTACGGTTCGTCTGTTGTATAAACGAATCCATAAATAAACGGCTGTTTTTCTCCAAAAAGGCAAGGTCGTACACTTCGGCCTGCCGCAGGTTATATAAGATACGAAAATTATTCCTCTGATAATTTTGAATCCTCACATGCTGCCGCAGCCATTGTCTTTGCTGCACATCGGTTAACCGGTTCCAGTTTGGATTCAGTTTTACAAATTCAAAATGGCGCTCCTTATCCAGCAATGTAATAAAACCGGCAAGATTAGCATCACTATGCATCACAGCCGGATAATTCAATTGCTTTTTCGGGTTGGAACGATCCTTTGGATTGACTACGGAAACAATATACTCCCCGGTTACCGGGCCGCCGGCCTGAATTACAAACTTTGTAAAAAAAGCTTTTTCAAGCACTAACAGCCCTGCGCAAACCAGTCCGCAGAGAATGATAACACCCAGTTTTTTTAAAATTGCATTTTTAATTACTACGAATCTTTCATCCATGATAGGCACATCCCGTTTTTATTGTATTAAATTGATTCCGTTCCGTTTTATCGTCCGGTACATAGCAGCTGTAACAAAAAATTCCGTTATGGTTACGGCCACGGCAACCCCTGTTGCCTGTACAAAGAAGATTAACGGACAGATGATAGTCAGATTCAGGACGGATGCCAGAATTAAAATCCGGCTGAATTCTTTCTGCATGCCAAAATTCATCATCACCTGTACGCCAAACACCTGGCTAAGGCCAATCAACAGCGGCAAAAACGCCATGATGCGTAACAGGATTACGGAATGATGGTATGCCGGTCCCAATAACAGTGTAACAAAAAAATCCGCAAACAGAAACAAAATGATGCTAATCGCCAGATTGCCCATCCCCATAAACTGCGTAACTTTTCGCAAAAAAGCCACAGCTTCCTCTTTGGAAACGGCAACTTTTTTACTGACATACGGATAGATTCCCTGCATGACCGGTGAGAACAATTGCGTAATATTATCAATGATCTTTTTAGCCCCGCTGTAATACCCGACCATTGTGTTATTGGTGAGCAACCCTAAAAACACCACACTGCTTGCCGTATACAGATTAATGGCAACGGAAGAGACAAAAATTTCCCAGCCAGCCTTTAAGGCCAGCTTCATTTGCTGACAGTTTGGCAGGCACAGGGTTTCCCGGTAACGTGTTGCCAGGATCCCCCAGGCAAAGCAGCCGGAAACCAGAGGCACCGCCGATTGAAAAAATGCTGCCAGGAGATAATCTTCCGGTGCTTTGACCAGCCAGAATATACCGATAACACTGATCAGCCTCCCGATTACATCAACCATGGTAATATAGCGCATTTGCTGGATTCCCTGAAAAAACCAGACAGGGAAAATTACAAAGCCGATGACATTCAGGTAGCAAATCAGATACAGCGATGTATCTACCGCATACCGATGGGAAAAGAACTGCAGCAGAACGGCTCCGGCCAGCGTTGCGATCAGCAGAAGGAATACCTTCGCGAAAAAGATATTGGCAAAAACCTTTCCCCGTTCTGCAACACTGTCATGCCGGGCGATTTCCCGCGGGCCGACCAAATTGAAGCCATAATCCGTGAACAGCGTAAAATACTGCAGGATACTTTGGGCAAATACAACAGCGCCAAACCGTTCCACCTGTAATACGTGTGTTAAGTAGGGGAACGTAATAAAGCTTAAAATATATTGTAAGCCTTTAATGGTTGCTAATGAAAAAATATTTTCCAGCAACTTTTTATTGACCATGAAACATACGTCCTTAAAACACCAAACATTAATCCGTTGCAGTTCGATGCACAAAAACTTTAAAAACTAAATAAAATAAAACAAAATTATATAAAGTTGCTGTAGTTAAAACTTGTATCAGAAAATGTTCTTCATTCATAGCAAAAAATAGTGTAAATGGCAAATAACCATAGTAGGCAATCCATTCAGTTTTTTTAGATATGAAACGGATATAATCATAAAACGCAGCGTAGAACATCCCGATAAAAGCCATAATCAGGTGCATTCCGATAAACCCGTAATCCGTAATATAACGGGCCATCATAGTATACACATTTGTGTCAACGCCCTTGAAATAAACAAACGGTTGAAACAGTCTTACAGGCGGCAGTCCTGCGCCCAGCCGGTTTAAATTACTGTAAATCCCAAACAGCGTGGTTGAACCAATATACGGATTTTCTGCCCTAACCTGTTCTAAAAACACAGAAAACGCTGGCATGGATAATCCCATATAATGCACCAGAATTTCGTAAAACGATTGACCGCCGGCACTAACCTTACCGCTCAATGTCCCTAAAGCCAAAAATACCATTAAAAAAAATAATCCGCAAACTGCACAGACTAGTATAATATATAATTTGCCTTTTACAGAAAAATGATTCCGTATTTGAAAGATAATTGCACCGGTTAATAAGCAGAACAACAAAAAATCCAAAGGCAATTTTCTACCTGTGTCGCATAGTAAAAATACAAGGGAAAAAAGAAGCGGAATTAAATATTTCATGTTACGTCTGAACTCCAGCCGATAATTCCCTTGAATACTCCTGGTAAAAAACACAAACAGGCTGCAAAACACAATCCCCTGTACAAAATAAAACCGATAAAAGAACCACCTGGAAAATTTAAAAGTTTCGCGCTCAACAGATGGTCGAATCGTTTTAATCATACTTGAAAAATCAAAGGGACCGGAATGATTCCCCAGCATAACAGAACCATCATAAAACTCACGGTACTGAAAGTACGCTAATAGCAAAACTGTCAACGACATCAAAAGTATGCCGCTGTTGCTGATAAAATATTCGCAACAGTCTTTCTTTACCGGAATCCCGTTAAGATTTTTCTTAATACGCCAATCGACCCACAAACCGCCTGTAATAAAACAGATCAGCGAAGTAACGATAAGCAGACTGGCATTTATACTCATAGGCAAATGCCACTGTTCAATTTTTGTTGCAGCCAGAAAGGCGCTTGCCGTCATTACGAAAGTAACAATACTGACCGGATGAAGAATGTCAAATTCCGTCAAAATGAATACTACCACACTCAGCGGAATCAGTATTGCCAATAACAGATAGAATGTTTGTTCCATGATTATTCTCTGCTCTTACCCAACGTAAGCACAAAAAATGCCATTGTCGACACGAGCGCGCCTAAAATAAAACCAATGATTCCATATTTCATCAGAATCTGTTCCTTAGGCAAAGCCTTTGTTTCGGGCAATACAATCGTCTCATCAATGATCCGGATTTTTTCTTTCGGCTGGATAGATTTAATCGTTTTCTCACTTTGCGCCACATATGCTTTCATGAAAGCGCTGGCGTTCTTTTTCAGATAGTCAACATCTTTCGGTTCGCTTTCATCAATGTAAAAATTAAATTCCAGCACACCGCCCTGATAATACGAGGTTTTTACATGATCACGTATCCAGTTTAGTTTTTTTACTCTGGAAAGTGTATTCCAGCTTCCGTTAATTTTATTATAATCAAATATCTTATTTTTTTCTGTTGCATTTAAGAAACGTTGCAAGTTGCTGTTTGTATGTATGATTCGATTGTAATCTATCCGGGACGTTGGCGGTTTATTTTTATCATCTGTAATTTTCGTCAGTTCTGAAATCCAAAAAGTACCTGACTGCGTCACAAAATCAGTACTGCTGTTCTTTTCAAACACTAACGCGGCAGCACAAAGAACGCCTGCTAAAAGAATAACACCAATCCGTTTTAAAAATACGTTCTTTAAATTGTCCAGATACATAAGCATGATATAACTCCCTCTTATAAGTTTATTTACTTTCATTTAGTTGAATCAGAAACTCATCCAACACGCTTCTTATTTTTACAACACCAAATTATAATAACACTTTTTCCGCGATTTTTAAACACCGTTTAGTGAAAACTCCATGTACGATATCTTTTTGAAGAGTTTTTACCGCCTTAGCCATCTCATTATATCCGCTATCAGGTAAAGCCCGGATTCTTTCCGAAACGTCTTTTAGTGACCCTACCGCAATACCAATCTTATGGGTTGTAACAAAATCAGCAATCGCCGCCTGTTTCCAGACAATGACCGGCAAACCGGCTGCAATGTACAGCGACAGCTTATGGGGATTATTGTATTTCATGTAAGTTCCTGTAGGACCGTCACAGGTTTCTATGTCCGTCCCGTCCCATATTAATCCAAAATCACCTTCCAGTTTAAAAGGTACTTCATCCGGCGGGAAACTGCCCTTATAACTTACATTATTCCATTTAATTACTTCTTCTTTAAACCCGGGACCGTACAAATTGAAATGCAGGCCCAGTGTTTCTATTTCCGCATTTCGCATAAATTTGCTTTTCCCAAGATTGCCTGCAAATGCCACGGTTGTTCCCTTGGAAAAAGTCCGTTGCGGTATGTCTGCCAGTAAATAATCAAACAGGCTCAGACTGATCCATGGAACGTTTAATCCTAATTTCTGTAAGGCCTCCCCCATATTATCATTATGAACAATCACTGCCTTAGCCAGATTCAGCTCATCGATTTCATTTTTTATATCCGTATCCTGAAAACTGCGCAGCGCATTCACATCGTGAATCAGAAAAACAACCTCATTTTTACCAAGCGAATTACGCAAAGCTTTTTTTAAGATGGGGTTAAAATAAAACGGATATTGCATGATGAGCTTTTGGGAATGCATCCGTTGAATTCGAAAGATTTGTTTCAAATTGGAGGGATCCAATACATATCCGACCTTTTGTCCCAATCCGGTAAAAACTATTTCTTCCAGATTCTCATAGGGTTCACCATATTTTTCCCTTAATATAGCATCTACATCCACGCGTGCTTTATTTCCTGCATGATTGTTAGGTGCCGGTTTTTCCCCAATGTACGTTATTTTATGTACCATTACTTTATTCCTTATCGTCAGTTCAGATAAAACTGCTGGACTTTTTCAATTTCCGCAACAATGTCATATCCTGCAGCTTCTATTTCTTTCTTGGTACGCTTGCGCTCGGTCGTGCAGCTGAATAGAATCTGCTCTGCCCATGCCTGGGCATCTTGTACCCCAATAAAATGCGCCTGTTCCGTAATTCCTACTTCCCGGGGTATAGTATCTGAAAAGAAACAGGGCAGCCCGCTGGCCTGCGCTTCTATGCCAACAATACCCAACCCCTCGAAATGGGACGGCAACACAAAGCAGTCCATAGCCTGCATCAGGTCCGGCACATCCTTCCGCATACCCAAAAAAAGAACTTTATCGGCCAAACCAAATTCATTAACCATTGCTTTACATTGTTTCCAGTAGGTATCGTCCCCTACGTAATCGCCAATCAACAGTAATCGGGCGTTTGGTTGTTGTTTTATTACTTCCGCAAACACGTTGATTAGAAATTCGTGATTTTTCTGATAAGAAAACCGCCCTACATGACCGATGACAAAAGAATCTTCTAATTCTAACTGTTGTCGGATTTTCTTTCGTTTAGCCTCATTGAAAGCAAATTTATCCGGTTCTATCGCATTATGGATTACGGTAAAATCTGTATCATCGCCAAACATCCACCTGCCTGCTGCTTTAGAACAGGCAAAATAATGGGTGGCGCTATACTTCAATAAAATTGTATTAAATCCTATAAGTAATTTTCGCAACAAACCGATTTTATTTTCAAACCCTGCATTATGGGAATGGATGATGCGCCTGGAAATGCCAAAAAGTCTGGCAGCAAACAATGGAAATACATATTCCAGGCTGTTGGTATTTAACACAATGGCATCATACTGTGTATGAACCCTGGACAGCAGTCTCATCCATTGATAATAATGATTCAGAGGATTTTTGTGTCGGGAACACACGAGGTACACATTGCAACCTGCAGCAATCAGTTCTTCCTGCGCGACAATATCATATTCACCGGTAATATTCACAAAATCATAGGTTACTTTGGTTTTGTCCAATGCCCGAAACTGTTGCAACAGATAGGTTTCCAGACCGCCATGATTCCGCGTCATCCCGATTTGTAAAACTTTAACAGGTAAACTGTGCATCTCAGGCACCCTTCCAAACTTTATTTTTTTACCTTTGCAAAAAAAACAGGCAGATGATGTTTGACAAATCCCATCAGACTGACCGTTGGCTTTATCAGAAACGCCTTTTTGCTTTGCAAGATACTGGTCAGGAGCTTTTTCTTGCATCCGTTAGAGCCAAAACAATGTTTTTGATACGCCGCAAATATCGGTTCTTTTCGTACTGTTTCCAGGGCAGTCCCAGCTTCCAATGCAGAAAATGTAAATCGGGTAAACATCCAATATACTTTATCCAGCATAGCCTGCGTTTCCATATGGTTTTGTTTGAGCAACTGTAAAAAACTACGCACCTTAAGCAGATGCTTTTCGTAATCGTAGTTCTTTTGCTGACTGCTCAAGCTGATACTGTTCCTTTTAGCATAATGATACCCGCAATACGAAAGGCATTTCATTTTACTGACAAACGGCAGATATGCTACACTAAAAGCGAAGTCTTCGTTCACGGTCAGTGTTTTGTCAAACCACAGATTATGGGTTCTGATAATACTCATCTTGTAAGCGCCGTTCCATATATACCCAAACAGCGGTATCAGTTCCATATCGATAACCTGTTCCGTGATTTCTTTGCGCCCCTGACAATTTTTATGCTGCAGCATACATTTTCTGGAGTAAACGAAGTCTTCTTTGTCGTAGTACTCCTCGTATGCACCACTTTTTACCAACTCATACTCGTCTTCCTGTAACGCATCATAGAACTGCTGCAAAAAATCACAATCTATATAATCATCCGCATCCACAAAACAAAGATATTTTCCCCTTGCTGCTTTGATTCCTCGATTCCTTGCAACAGACACCCCACAGTTAGTTTTACAGTCAATTACAGTAATGCGCTGATCAATCGTCGCATATTTGATACAAACTGCAAGACTGTTATCTACAGAAGAATCGTTGACTAAAATCAGTTCAAAATCGGAAAAATCCTGATTTCGAATACTGTCCACTGCATGTTCCAGATATTTTTCTGCATTATAAACCGGCATAACAATGGAAAACACCGGTACTGTCGCGTTTGCTTCTTTATTCATTTTGGTTTTATAATAGTGGTTTTTCCTTCACATTCCATGATAATTGATGATTCTGTCCGACTTACTATAGCGTCCGTATTAATACGCGCCCTTCTTATTCAGCACGACGCTGAATGTTCTCCACAACAACACAATATCAAACCAGATACTCCAGTTCCGCACGTACCAGGTATCCATCTGTACCCGTTCGTCGTAATCGATATCACTGCGTCCGCTGGTCTGCCACATACCGGTGATGCCTGGCCGCACCATATAATAATCTTCAATGTATTTTCCGTACCGGGGTACTTCTTCCTGTATGATGGGGCGCGGACCAACCAGACTCATCTCCCCTTTTAATACGTTAAAAATCTGGGGCAGTTCGTCCAGACTGGTCTTGCGCAGGAACGCTCCGCTTTTGGTAATCCGCGGGTCGTTTTTCAGTTTAAAGTCTTTTTCCCACTCCGCTTTGGCTTCCGGATCCTTTTCCAGCAGGTCTTTCAGTTTAACTTCTGCGTCCACACACATGCTGCGGAATTTGTAACAGTAAAACTCTTTCCCGTCTTTCCCCACACGGCGGTGTTTAAATATGACCGGACCGGGAGAATCCCGATACACCCATAGGCCAATAAGCAATAAAAATGGCGAGATGCAAAGGGTCCCTACCAGAGTCAGGCACCAGTCAAACACGAACTTCAACACGCGGTTAAAACGGCTGCGCAGATTATTCCTCATATTGAACATCATCACATGACCATCAATCAGGCATTCCATTTCCATGTTGGACAGTGGCATAGATCCCAGATCCGGAATAAACGCCACGCTGTTCACTAGCGGCTGGATTTCATATACTATATCCTGCAGATGTTTTTGATCCAGCCCCGGCGCCATGACCAGTACTTTCCGTACGCCGGTTTGCCGAATCACCTTCACAGCATCCGCAAATTTTCCCAAATGCGGCAGTTGTGCCGCCACAACCGCATTGGGTGTATTATCTTCCAGATACCCTATAAACCGATAGTTTAGCCCGATATCGCTTCGGATGTGCTTCAACAAAACCTCCGCAGTCAGCCCGGCTCCCATCAGCAGCACCGGTTCTTCAAACAGATGCAGCCGTGCAAAGATTTTTTTGAAAATAAACCGGAACAGTACGATAAAGAAAAACCCAAAAATCCACAACAGCCCCATGTACAGGCGGGAGGTTGTGGCTGCAGTCTGCACCGCGTACATAACAAAAATACCGGTCAGGATGGCATAAAGATTTGCTTTGAAAATGCCGGCGATGATCCGCCAGAACTGCATCTGATGTGTGTACAGATCACAAAGGTGCAGGTACACAAAATAAATAACGGGTGCAATGACATAAAAGTGAAATTTGGAAATATATAATACGCCGTGATTGCGGATGAAGTAATTTCGCAGACTGAAAGAAAGCCCTTCCGCGCACAACACAGCTGCGTAATCTGCCAGGAACAGCAACAGGGGTGCAAACAGGTATGCGTATTTATGAGTCTTTTTCAGTTTTTTCACAGCATCATACTGTTGGATATAGTCAGGCTTTTTGCCGGCCACAGGAATGCCTCCGGAATCTTTTTATACTACTATAGTAAGGTATATACAATTATATTATACCCCATATTACATCGTTAAAGCAACAGCTTATAGCTAAAAATTGGGCTATTCCATCTAGTTCCGCTGGGATACTTCTGGCCGGTACGAATATACAGTTTCCTAAAAATATTTTACGCTGGCATAAGTTAAGTAAACCCCACCCATTTGGCGATGGGTGGGGTTTGCATGTGTTACAGTGTGTATTCTTTTGCTTTCGCCAGCATTTTCTCCCGGTCCAGGGGTTTTACGTTGTCTACGATCCACTCGCGCATAGACGCCCCTTCCGGCGTATCCTGGGAGGCGGACAGGAATTCCAGCTCGATGCCCAGATTTTTGGCCACGCCGGCGGCCACCAGCGGCCATACCTTGCCGATATCGCCAATGACCGGGATGCTGTTTTCGTGCCGGGCAAAGGCGGACATTTCCATCCGGAACGGAATCTTGGCAGCCTTAGTCTTGGGCAGGCCTTTGTCGATGGCTTCCTGTACGGTCTGGTTCAGTTCCACTGCTTTGCGCAGGTTTTCATCAAGGTCAAAGCGGATCAGGCTCTTCTTCCGCAGGTTATAGGTGTTCTGTCCGGACCACCAGGCCCAGATGCCGTGTCCGGTGTAGCATTCAAACGGTCCGTCGTGGATTTCCTGAGTTAGGGCCACGGCGCTTTCGATGATGGCGTCGCAGGATGCCAGCATCCGGGACAGCCGCATGGAGCGCTGGGACACGGGGATGGAATCGCCGATGGACATGCCTACGGCTCCCCCGCCGATGAGCTGGGGAATGGTGACCAGCACCGGCACGCCTTTCCGTGCTGCGGCACCCAGCATGGTATGTTCGTCGCAGCCCCAGCCGGCCACCGTTTCAAAGGGCAGACCGTACATTCTGGCAAGGCCCAAAATTTCATGGGCCAGCCGTTCGGTCCGCAGACCCATGGGATACGCCATGTTCCCGGCGGCTTTAATGATTTCGTTCTGTTTGGGCAGCTTGGCCCCGCGCTGTAATACATCTTCGTCCAGCGGCATTTCCCGCCGAACGGCGTTCAGTTCTTCTTCCGTCATGCAGGTAAACTCAAAGACGTCCCCCCGGGGCATTTTTTCCATATCCATGCCAAGGGCTTTGGCATCTACCCGGAAGACCCGGTCCAAGGAGCCTGCCATTTCATGGGAAATGACGGCGGAGCTGGTAGACACCGCATCCACGATGCCCACCCGAATCAGTTCGGCGATCAGGGTGGTCACGCCTTCATGGATGTTCGGACCGCTGCCGGTTACGACCATAACTTTGCCGCCACGCTTTTTTATTTCTGTAATTCTTTCGATGGCGGAAGCTGCACTGGCCTGTGACCGTGCGTCCAGAGACGCCTTAAAGTTTTCCAGTTGTGAAGTTCCAAATAATGTTGACATACGAATCCCCCTCAATTCATTTTTTTATAAAAACAACAGGCCGTTTCAGAAACGTTCTGCTGTATTTTCGACACAGGCATAACTCAATGCAAGCCCTAACATCAGGTACGTTAACCGGGCCACCCCTTTATCCACAACCCCGATGTCTAAGAACCCATGGAGCGTCATGGCCAGAAATATCCACAGACCGGCTGGCAGCATCCAGTTTCCGGGTTGTTCCCGTAGCTTTTTTAACAATGCATAAAAATAAAACAACACAAAGAAAACGTATCCAATACCGCCTATACTGCCTGTCGTAGCAAAGAACCAGGCAATCGCATTGTGCGGCATTTCATGACGGCTTTCTTCGTTCAGAGCTGCCTGCTGCACTTCTGCTGCTTTTTCAGCGGAAAACGTTTCGTTTGTTCTGGCTAATTGCGCCATATAATATCTCATGGCCGCTTTCCGAACCACATCTTCTTTAAAATAATGGCCCAAATATTCCTTGCGCCAGTTTTCTAACCCGACTCCCAGCCATTTATGGTCCTTCCACATGTCATAGCTGAAGGAAAGCATGCGCAGCCGGGTCGTATCATCATACCCATGGCTTACGGGCGTAACACCGAAAACGACATAACCGGAAATCAGTATAGCACCGGTCAGCACAAGCGCAAAAACGACCCGCCAGATTCTTTCACGAAAATACACGGCAAGGAAAACAAAAATCCCTCCCGTACAAAATCCGAACATACCACCCCGGGAGCCGGTTTTCCATAGCGACCAGAGCCCTAAAACGATAACTGCAACCTGCAAAGCAACAAACCATTTGGGGAAACGGATTTTTTTATCACAAAACGCACAAAACACAAGCGGCAACACACCTGACAGAAGAGTCGCATGCACGTTGGGGCTTCGGAAAAATGCACCCAGCCTGCCGGGGACAGGTAAGGCAACCTTCTGCCCTTGCAAAAGCAGATAATTCACATGTACCATGTCCAACGAGGAAACGAACAGGGAAAGGATGGCTCCTCCCACGGCCGCATATTTCACATCCGCCTGTCGGCCCAGATAAAACATGATCAGTAACGGCAGAAACCAGTACACATATTGAAACGCCGTGTGGATGCTTGGTTTATCTCCCAGCAGGACTGACGACAGCACGACGGAGGACAAAAATACAACAATCCCCAGCCATAGTTTACCGGGCATGGCAAAGCCGGACAGGCTGCGTTTTTGTATGCAATCGTAAAGAATATAGATAATTCCCAGTCCCATGGGGATGCCATGGGACGCACCGGTGATCATGGTGGAAAAACCAAAAACCATGAAAAAAACGATAATCTGTGCCATCTTCTGTTTTGGTTCGGTCTGTTTCCACCAGTCTGATAAAAGATCCATCTTTTTATACACTCACTTTCGGAAATAATGTCTATATGATACTTTCTTTTTCTATCACAAATATTGCTCTAATTTTTCACAAACATCGTTTACAGATATATTATTAATACAATGTGCTTCATTATGGTTACAACCATCCTCACATCCGGGCATCGGTTTCGGGCGCAGTACTGTCATTTGTTTAGGATTCCATGGGCCAAAACGGGCAGGAGAATTATCATGATTTAAACTTCCTGTGATCGGATGACACGATAATACCACACCGTTTAATCCGGCTGCCTCCGCCATATGCATGGGCCCGGTATCTCCGCCTAAATATATATCACAAAGCGTAAGCACTGCGTAGGTTTCTCTCAAGGTTGTTTTGCCTGTTAAATTTAACACTTCCTCGCCGGGAAAACGCTTTTTCATATCTAACGCTTTCGCCTCAGCCTCTTTTCCGCTTCCCATTAATACGAACTGACAGACCTTGGAGCATAAGATATTTTCAACCACTTCCTTAAAGTGCGTCTTATCCCACTCTCTTCTGCTGGAACCTGCTGTCATAAATAAAGCGATTCTTTTTTTGTATTTACGATTCTCATAATCCAACAGAAACAATGCTTTCTTTCGGTCTTCCTCTGAGCACCACAGTTCCAGATTTCGGCTTTCCACATGACCGCCAAGATAGTTAACAATATCCAGGCCTCGTTCAACCTCATGTTCAACATGACTTCCTGATGCTATTGTATCTGTATAAAAACTGTCGTATCCTTTGTCAGATTTTTTCTTGTTATCATTTACAGTTTCAGAATACCCTATCCTATTTGTTGCATGAGATAAAAAAGCCAGCAGTCCTGCAAAATATCCATGGTCACTGTCCCATCTCGGAACTACAGCTAAATCGTAACCTTCCAGAGAATGTTCAGTGATAAACTTTTTCATTCTGAAGAAGCTTTTTACGAAAGTGTTATTGAAAGCGCTTTCATATCCGAATATTTCATTAACATACGGACATAATTCGAATAATTCCTGTACATCCTTTCGTACTACCAATGAAATATGTGCATGTGGATAGGTTCTTCTGATTTCCCGGATAAATGGAGTGGAAAGGACCATATCCCCTAAGCTATCCAGACGTACAATCAATATTTTTTTTATTTCTTTAGGTGTACTCACAGAGGATATTCCCTCTATATGCAGGACCAGTTTTAATATAAACTGTTCTCTTAAGTTCCTGAACATCTTCCTTCTCCGAAAACATCACAGCGCATGGATTATTCATTACAAAAAATATAAATGATTGTATCATTTACTTTACACAAACTATGATAACGATTGAATTTTTATTTGTTCTCCTGTAAAGCGATTGTCATCTGTTCTCCTAAAAAACTGGCAACGGCTTCGTCCGTATTCCCGTTAAACTGATCCCGGATCCATGCAGCCGGCACGGTTTTTCCTTTGTTTTGAAGACAAAACGCTTTTATCATTTTACTGCAACTTATCGTGTCATGCAACACATCCTGCTCAAAAATATTCAGAGCCAACGGATAGTTCTTTAAGTATTTTAACGTGGGGCAATTGGGCACCTTGTAAAAATTAAGAATCGGCTTCCCGGTACTGATATACTCAAAAATTTTACTGGGCATCTGGTTGTCGATGGCGTTGCCGATATTCACCAGAATATCGGCCTCTTTATAGATTTGCGCCACTTCCTCTTTGCTTTTCCTTCCCAGAAAATGCACGTTATGTAGAGGACCGTTCATTTTGTCCTGTAAGAAACGGTAGGTCTCGCCCACAAAAAACAGGTCCGCTTCCTCCGTAAGTAATGAAAACGCCTGAATCGCAGCATCCGGTGTCCGGATATCTTTATACAGGTTCCCTACAAAATAACAGCTGCATTTATCGCCTGTTTTTACAGGAGCCATCGGATTCTTTTCGGTTTCCGGGGTATCGTTGGCAGTTATGCCCGGCATCTCCGTCATCACGACTTTGTCACGAAAGTCGATGCCCAGTCTCCGATAGTCTTCATTGATCGGATAGGTCAATAATACCTTAGAAGCATAGGCTAATCGTTTGGCTTCCGTATTTTTTCGTTTCAACAGGTCCCGTTTATCATACGTTGCATTGGAAAAATACGGATCCAGATAATAGGCGATCCACGGAATGCCATGTTTTTCCGCCAGAAGGCTGGCGCAATAATGGGATTCAAAGGGGTTGGAAAAACTAACGATCAGGTCAATTTCTTCCATGTTTTCCAGTTTGCCTATGTCGCGAACGAAAAAGTAAACATTTTTCCGTTTGATCTCGTCGCCTTTATATTTGCTTACCAGCTTTAGATAAACCATCCTGGCCAGATCAGACGCCGTATTGTTGTCGGTTTTGTCCCGCTTACTGTAAGCATGAAAGGGAGTACGGACGACCGGTATCCCCTGAACCGTCTCTTTTTCCGGCCCGTTATGAATATTCTGCGCAGCGATTACAAAATCAAATCTGTCAGAAAGGTGGGAAACCAGTTTGCCTGTGATGGCCGTGTTGGCATTTTGAATTGGATAGTATTCTAACGCAATAACCAGTACCTTTGGTTTGCTATGCATATTTACCATCTTTACTTACTTATTTACTCCGCAGCCTTTACCTGAATTTTTTGCTCCACAACGACAACTTGCCGTAGATTTTATTTACCGCCAGGCAATGCCCGGCGCCCCAGAACAGCAGCCGGTTTTTACTCCGCAGCCCTGTAACGTTCCCCCGGATTCCCTGCAGGAAGGCAAACAGTTCCTTTTCTTCCTGCGCCCCAAGGGTTCCGCTCCCCGCTTCCAATGCCGTTATGGCAGACAGCGCGGCTTCCGCGGCAAAGGTTTTGCAAACTTCTTCCGCTTCTTTGCAGAATTTTTTTGAAAACTCGTAGCGTTCTTTATATCCCAGAAAGCATTCGTACCGCCGCTGGGCGTCAAAGGACAGGGCGATGGCGCTGCCTTCGTGTTTTACATAGTAATAAAAATACTTTTTTATATAGCCGACCCTGTCAGCATTATAAAACGTTTTATAGATTGTCGCAACATCTTCGAACCGCCGGCCTACGGGGAAGCGTACACCGTTCCAGACGGCTTTTTTATAAATCTTGTTGCAGGGTGAATTATCGATGATGTCTGTCAGGATTTTTTGCAAGGCATCTTGTGCGGAAAAAATTTTGTCTTCCGCAAAGCGGTAATGGAACTTTTTTTTGCTTTTCCGCACTTCACACACTTCAAAGCAGACGATGTCGGTTTGGATGCTTTTGCAGAATTCGATGGCGGACCGAAGCATATCCGGTTCCACCCAGTCGTCCGGATCGATAAAGGAAATATAATCTCCTTTTGCCCGATCCAGCCCCACGTTGCGGGCTTCGCTGACGCCTCCGTTTGGTTTGTGTATGACCTTCACCCGGGGATCCTGCGCGGCGTAGGCATCACAGATTGTTCCGCATTGGTCCGGGGAGCCGTCGTCCACCAGCAGGAGTTCAAAATCCCTGTAGGTCTGGGTTAATATGGAATCCACACATTTGTGCAGGTATTTTTCCGCGTTATATACAGGCACGATGACCGATAATTCAGGCATTCCCTCTCTCCTGTCTGTCAGTATCCCAGGATCCTGGCAAAGTGTTCTTTCAGCTTTGCATATCTGTCAATGACATACGCTTCTGCCGCAGGGAGCAGCTTCGGCCGGGACATAAATTCCCGGTAAAAACTTTCATTCTGTTTCAGTTCCCGGATTTTTTCCCGGTTCTCCTCATTGTTCCCTTCCTTGTTCCAGAAGATCACCGCGTCCCGGTTGATCAGCCCTGGTTCCGGGTCGTTCAGGGCGCCGTAGTAAAGGGGAATGCAGTCTGCGATAAACGCATCGAAGATCTTTTCGGTTACATAGTCCTTCGTGTTATTGTTTTCCGCGCAAATGTTAAACTTAAAAGTGCGCAGATAGGCTTCCTTGTCATTCCCGAAGTCGTCCCAGAGTTCCCGGGTGTTGTTCCGCCATTGCCCGGCCAGTTTTACGTCCAGGATATCTTTTACCCCGTTGTACACCAGTTCCCGGGTCCCCGCCGGATCGTGTTTGTTGATCAGCACACATTCCCGGGACTTTTCAAAATGACTTTCGTTGATTTGCTTGATCCGTTCCCGGATGGCCGCTGCGTCGTCTTCCGGTGAAAACGTGGTCATGATCCAATAGGGAAACCGGAGATACCGGGCGTGCTGCACCTGCCCGAATCCCAGGGACAGGTCTGTATGGTCCAGGCAATAGTCTCCGTAATACAGCGCTAACTGCGTCCCCGGATGCTCCACGTCCTCCCCCGTATAAAAAACTTTTTTCCCTTCAAACTGCCTTTTAATGAAAAAGGGCGTGCCGACCGGTCCGAAAAAGTTTACCACCGTTTGGTTATCCGGAAAATGGTGCCGCAGGAATCGTATGAACCATTGTTTTTCCAGATTCTCCGGGCCCCACTGGTTATACTCCCGGTACAACCCGTCTTTCGTCCGGTTGCTGGTTTTCGGTTTATTCAATATGTATTCTAAGGGAAGATGCTTAATCAGACTACCCACAGGAAGTTACCTCTGTAAAATATTTTTATAGTAAGCTGTGTAAACCGATATGCCTCAGGCTGCAGATGCGGGGATTGGTTGTGTGTGCAAGGAATGTCTGCATGTACAAGAAATGTCCGCATTCAGCAGCTTACGTTCAGCAATTGGGCTTTGCCGTGCAGTTTCAGCGGAATGCTGCTGGCCGGAACAAAGATGCAATCCCCTTTAAAAAAGGGAAGCATGCAGGTTTCACCGGACAGGGTGCCGCAGCCGTCCGTACACAACAGTACGTGGAAGCTGTTGCCTTCCGTACGGAAGTCGGTCATCTGCCGGTGGCTTTCTGTATTCAACAACAGGCGTTCCGCCTGAAAGTACTTGCAGCGCATCAAAAGTTCCCGGGCGCAGCCCTGTGTATATTTCAGTACCCGCATGGGCTGCCGGGGCGCCGCGGAAGAGTTTCGCTTCATCACCTGCAGCGCTTTCTCCACATGCAGTTCCCGATGGTTTCCGTTTTTATCCGTCCGTTCGTAATCGTACAGACGGTAGGTCAGGTTGGAGCTTTCCTGAATCTCTGCGATCAGCACGCCGGCGCCGATGGCATGCACCGTGCCCGCTTCGATGTAAAACACGTCGTCCTTCTGGACCGGCACGTGGTTCAGGTAGTTGGCAATGGTGCCCTGCTTCAGTGCCTGCCGCACCGTTTTTTCGCTGACATCCTGGTTAAACCCGTACACCACCGTGGCCTTAGGTTTGGCGGAAAGCACGTACCACAGTTCCGTCTTGCCCAGGCTGTGTTCATGGGCCAGGGCATAGGCGTCGTCCGGATGCACCTGCACCGAAAGGTCCTGCTTCGCGTCAATGAGCTTCAGCAGGATCGGCAGCTCCGGCCGGCCCCCGGTGGTCTGCAGGGGATGGGACCCCAGATATTCCGGGTGCGCCTCCAGCACTTCCCCCAGGAGTTTTCCCGCCTCCGTTCCGGACGCCACCACACTGGGACCGTCCGGATGGGTGGAGCACTCCCAGGTCTCCGCCAGGGGGCGTATCTGTATTTCTTTGCCAAAATCGTCATGCAGTCTGCTGCCGCCCCACAGATAATCTTTCGCCGCAGGCTGCAGCAGAAACGGAATAGTTCGGTTCATGTTCAATGCTTTGCTTTTTTAAATACTTTGCTTTTTTACTGACTGACACAGGCGTTTCCGTTTTTACGGATAACATACGCGTTGCCGCATCGTCAGATCTCTAATTCATACTTATGCTTATCGTTTACGCTGATGTCGTTTCCCAGCTGCACTTCAATCAGCTGCAGCTTCGTATCCGCAATCACCGTATGTTTGCAGCCTGCTGCCATGGTGATCACGTCCCCGGCCTGTACGGGCTGTTCCATGCCGTCCACGATGGTCCGGCCTTTCCCGCTGACCACGGTCCACACCTCGTCCCGTTTATCGTGGCTGTGATAATTCATCCGGTGGCCGGGGTTCAGCGTTACTTTAATGGTCATGCTGTTTTCTTCCGCGTCCAGCACCTGGTACTGGCCCCAGCTTTTTTCCGCAAACATCACCTGCTGGTCTATGGCGTCCACAAAGGGTTTTATGTAGGAGCTCTGCTCTTTGTCCGCCACCAGGATTCCCTCTGAGGAGGCCGCGATCACCACGTCCTGCAGCCCCATGGCCAGGATCGGGATGCCCAGTTCATTGAGAACATGGACGTTGCGGCAGGTTTCATTCAGCCGGGCGTCCCCCAGCACGTTCTCTTCCATGGCTTCCGTCAGGGTGTTCCAGGTGCCCAGGTCTTTCCATTCCCCGGTGAAACGCATCACGGCAATATCCGGTTCATGTTCCACTACCGCATAGTCAAAGGAAATTTTGGTCAGGGTATCGTAGCGGCTGAACAGGTCCGCGTAATCCGTAAACCCGAGAAGCTGACGGGCCCGCTCCAGCACATAGGAAATTTTGTAGGCAAACACGCCGCCGTTCCACAGGCCGCCCTGGCCAATATACTGCTGGGCCGTGGCGGCGTCCGGTTTTTCTTTAAACGTGGAAACTTTGGCTACCGTATCTTTCGTTTTCGGAATGATATAGCCGTATTTTTCACTGGGATAGGTGGGATGGATGCCCATCAGTACCAGGTTGGCCGTGCCTTGTTGGGCTAACTCCCACAGTTGGTGCAGGGCGGCAAAATACCCTTCGTCCACATAGGGATCCACCGGGCAGACCACCACCGCTTCCTCTGCCGGAATGCCTTTTACGTCATGCAGGTACGCCGTCGCCAAAGCGATGGCCGGAAAGGTATCCCGCCGGCAGGGTTCCACGCTGATGCCCACGCCCTCCCCCAGCTGGTTATGGATGGCAGACACCTGGGACTTGCCGGTGGCAAGGGTCACCGTGGCTTCCGGATCCGCCGCTTTGATCTGGCGGTAGACGCGCTGCAGCATGGATTCGTAGGCGTCCTCCGCGGAGACCGCTGCCTTTTGTCCTGCAGTGGTATTGGCATCAGGCGCCGCGGAGGCATCTGCATATTCTTCGTTGGGACTGCGGCGCCAATCATCTTTTGGCTTTTTGAAAATTTTGATAAACTGTTTGGACCGGATGTCGTTGGACAGGGGCCATAACCGTTTACCCGAACCGCCGGATAAAAGAATGATATTCATCTCTGTTTCCTTCACTCGTTATGATTTGTGCAGTGATTGTGGATTATGCAGTCAGGTTCCTGCACCGTGATCGTGACCCGGAAGGGGTCCCGTCGGTACTCAGCGTTCCGCCCGCATGGGGTTATGCAAAAAGTCTTCATAGGCTAACCGGATCCCGTCTTCCAGCTCTGTCTTGTACGTCCAGCCCAATTTCTTTGCTTTGCTTACATCCAGCAGCTTCCGGGGCGTTCCGTTGGGCTTGGTGGTATCCCATTCAATCTTTCCGTTGTAACCGACCACTTTGGCCACCAGTTCCGTCAGCTCTTTGATGGTCAGCTCTTTCCCCGTTCCGGCGTTTACCGTCTCATTGCCGCTGTAGTGGTTCATCAGGAACACGCACAGGTTGGCCAGATCGTCCACATACAGGAATTCCCGCAGGGGCGAGCCGTCACCCCAGCAGGTGACGCTGTCTTTGCCTGCCAGTTTTGCTTCATGAAACCGGCGGATCAGGGCTGGCAGCACGTGGCTGTGTTCCGGGTGATAATTGTCGTTGGGCCCGTACAGATTGGTCGGCATGACGGAAATATAATCCGTGCCGTACTGCCCGTTCAGGTATTCGCAGTATTTTAAGCCACTGATCTTGGCCAGGGCATAGGCTTCGTTGGTCTGTTCCAACGAGGAGGTCAGCAGACAGCTTTCCGGCATGGGCTGCGGCGCCAGCCGGGGATAGATGCAGGAAGATCCTAAAAACTCCAGCTTCTTGCAGCCGTTCTTCCAGGCTGCGTGGATCACGTTCATTTCCAGGATCATGTTCTCGTACATAAAGTCCGCTTTGGCCGTAGCATTGCCCAGAATACCGCCCACTTTGGCGGCCGCCAGGAACACATACTCCGGTTTTTCTTCGGCAAAGAATTTTTCCACCTGGTCCTGCCGTGTTAAATCCAGTTCTTTATGGGTGCGGGTAATCAGGTTGGTATATCCCTGCCGTTCCAGTTCCCGAACAATGGCGCTGCCTACCATGCCCCGGTGGCCGGCCACGTAAATTTTCGCGTCTTTCTCCATCATAGTTTTATAGCCTCCAGCATGGCTTTTTCCTGTTTCGCCAGCTTCCGGTCATGTTCCGCCATAATGCGGATCAGTTCTTCATAACTTGTCTTTTGCGGATTCCACCCCAGCACGGTTTTTGCTTTGGTTGGGTTTCCCCACAAATTATCTACATCGGTGGGACGGAACCACAGAGGGTTCACGCACACCAGCATCTTGCCGGTGGAGGCGTCATAGGCTTTTTCGTCCAGGCCGGTACCTTCCCAGCGCAGGGTGATGCCGTTCACCGCAAAGGCTTTTTCCGTAAAATCCCGTACCGTGTGCTGTTCCCCGGTAGCGATGACAAAATCGTCCGGCTTCTCCTGCTGCAGGATCAGCCACATGCACTCCACATAGTCTTTGGCGTAGCCCCAGTCCCGGAGGCTGTCCATGTTGCCCAGCTCCAGATGGTCCTGCAGGCCTTCCGCAATGCGCCCGGCCGCCAGGGTGATCTTTCGTGTAACGAAGGTCTCCCCCCGCCGTTCCGATTCATGGTTGAACAAAATGCCGTTGCAGGCAAACATGCCGTAGGCTTCCCGGTATTCTCTGGTCATCCAGAAGGCGTACTGCTTGGCCACCGCATAGGGGGAATAGGGATGGAAGGGCGTCTTTTCGCTTTGGGGCACTTCTTCCACTTTTCCATACAGTTCGCTGGTCGATGCCTGGTAGATTTTCGTTTTCTTTGTTAAACCAAGAATGCGTACCGCTTCCAGCACCCGCAGGGTGCCCAGCGCATCCACGTCCCCGGAATATTCCGGCACGTCGAAGGACACCTGCACATGGCTCTGGGCCGCCAGGTTATAGATTTCATCCGGTTTTACCCGGTTGATGATGCGCACCAGGGAAGAGGAGTCGGTAAGGTCGCCGTCATGCAGCGTGATTTTGTCCAGCAGGTGCTCGATCCGCCCCATGTTGGAAATGGAAGAACGGCGGTGGATGCCGTGGACTTCATAGCCTTTTTCCAATAAAAACTCCGCCAGATACGATCCGTCCTGCCCGGTGATACCGGTGATCAATGCGGTTTTCTGCATAACCCGTTCCCTTTCTTCCAATCTACTTACCCAAAATCCATTTATTCAAAAATAATTCATTAAAAATCAATGTATCTGAAATCAGTCCTTGCGATTGGACTGCAATCCATACAGCTTTAAATACTTCAGCGTAGTATAGGAAAAATACATGCAGCACAGGCAGATGCCCATCCACCCGTCCAGAAAACCAAGGCGAAGGAGCAGGGTTGAAAACAGACTGCCGATGCCATGCAGCAATGCTTCGGGAAGGGAAGCGCGTCTGCCTTTATGATAGGCTTCTTCCGCCCATAGGGTGGAATACCGGGCCATTTTTTCTTCCCATTCCTGCCAGTTGCGGTAGGTGTAATGCTCTATATGCCCCGGCAGTTTTTCCAGCGGCAGGCTGAGTTCCGGATGTTCGTGCACTTTGCCCACCCATGTCACACTTTCCCGGGGAAACAGGCGGGTCACCCAGTCCGGATGCAGGGGTCCGTAACTGAATTTTTTGCCAAAGGCTACGGACTTGCGCTGCATGCTGTATTGTTTTTTCCTGCCGACATCGGATGGATTGGCAGAAATAATTCTTTTCACAGCGCGAATCAGCTCATCGTTCATCCGCTCGTCCGCATCCAGATACAGCACCCAGTCCGCGTCTGTCTGCGTCAGGGCAAAATTCCGCTGGGCGGCAAAATCATTATCCCATTCCCGGAATACCACCCGGGCGCCGTCCTTTTTGGCCAGTTCCACCGTCCGGTCCGTACTGCCGGAATCCACCACCAGCACTTCGTCCGCGCACTGCCGGGCATTTTGGATGGCAGCCTCTATATCTTTTTCTTCATTTTTCGTTAAGATGATAATGCATAACCTGCTCATAATGATCCTGTAAGCCGTTTTTGCCGGTCCGCATCTTCCGTGATGCTGCGTTTTCCGTACAGGGTTTTAAACCGGTTCACATCCCCATTGTAGGAAGGCGAAGCCAGATCGTTTTCCGCTTCGTAAAACGCCTCGTTGCGGATATCCATAATGCCAAGCATGGTATTGAAAACCAGATCGTTGGTGAAACAATGGGTCCGCGCGGCCCGGAGCGTCTGAAACGTTTTTTCATTCTCTTTGACATACTCCGGCGAGAAATACATGTACAGGGGAATATAGGACATTTCAAAGATAAAATTGTCCGGATTGTGGGCCAGTTCCCGGTCCACCGATTCCCCATGGTCGGAAAAGTACACGAGACCTTTAAACTCCGGCCACCGGTTCACCTGCTCCAGCAGCTGCTGCATAACATGGTCGTTATACAGGATGCTGTTGTCGTATTCGCTCCGTTTCCCGTCCGCTTTGAACTTGTCAAACTCCGCCGGGTAACGGCTGTGGTAGGAAATATGATTGCCCATCAGGTGGATCACGACCAGCATTTTGTCCGAACGTTTCACATCCTGCAGGCGGCGGATCAGTTCCCCGTCATAGTATTCGGTATCCAGCGTGTTGCCCTGATGGGAGTTGATCCAGATCTTCTGGTCCGCTTCATCGGCAATGACCGTTACGGGCGTGCCCCAGGCCCCATACCGCACCTGGTTGCTGAGCCAGACGGTCCGGTAGCCGGCTGCTTTGGCTACGTCAATCAGCGACACCGCCTGTTCCAGTTGCAGGGAGTTATACTGATTCTTGGCCGTCAGCGCATAGGTAAGGGCCGGTACCGTCAGCACCTGACAGGAATAGGCCTGCTGGAAGAGCAGCAGGTTGGGATCGTTTTTTATGGAATTCAGCCAGGGGGTCGTTGGTAAGTGATACCCGTAGGCCGACATACGCAGCGGGTTCTGGGATTCCCCGATGACCAGGACGTAGATGCCTTTTCTGCCGGTCTGGCCCTGCAGCAGGATCTGCGACAGGTTCTGCTTGCGCAGCTCCTTCTGGCGGGCGTACTCGCTGTAATTCTTCTGGTAATCCTTTGTCTCCCGGAAAATACTGGTCATGAAGTTGTCGCTGGTGCGGAACACCAGCACCACGTTCAGAACCAGGAAGAACACAAGGCCTGCGATCCGTTTCCAGGAATGTTTGGTCGCCGTGAGCCGGGAGGCAAGGCGTACCCAGACCGCAAGGCAGGCGGCAAACAGCAGCGCCAGCGGCACGGAGAAGGCTCCGGTACGGTCTTTTACATATTCCATCGCTTCCCCGGCGTTGGTCTGGAGGACCGCCATCACCGAGTCCACGTTCAGCCAGGAAAGTTCTGTCGCATAGTACCCCCAGCACAGAAGGATCGGGGCAAAAAGCGCCAGACCCGCCAGGCCCAGGAACAGTTTCGGTAACACCGGCCGCGGCAGAACGGCGGAAACAAGTAACGCGATATTGACCAACCCAAGACAGAAGCTGATATAAATGTCAACATCCCAGACTTTTAGCGCCGTAGGGGTGACATACCGGATCACAAAAACCGAACAAAGCACGGTCATGGCCGCCGCCACGGTTTTGTAATAGGATTTCGTCTCCTGCAGCAGTTTCGCGCCGGCGGTCAGCAGGATGGCGTCCGCCAGCAGAAACAGGGTATGCCGGGGGCTGAAGTCGTGCATGGCGATGGTTGTAATTGCAGTAAACGTAACGAATAATGCAAGAACCGAAAGAAGCGTTTTTATCATGAAGTGAAGTCCTTTTTCAGCAGTTTTTTGCAGCTGGCATCAAAGGCCGCGTCGATGGAATCCAGTTTTTCAAACCGGCGGCGGTGCTGGGCCCGTTTGGAGGGTTTCAGCTCGTTCATGTCTTTGCGGTGTTCTTTCACCGGCATCACATAGAACCGGTAGTCGGTTTCACAGGGCTTCCCTTCGCATTCTTCCCAGAAGGCGCCGAAATCGGTTTTCAGCTTGCGGTCCATGCGGATATGGTTCATGGCATAATAGCCTGCGTTGGTCACGCCGTAGATCTTACTGATGCCCAGACACCGCGCCAGGTTACGGAGCCCGTAGAAGATCAGATTTTTGGGCCGGTACCCGAAAAAGGCCTTGGTCATCCGTTTGATGGCATCGCTGCCGTGGGGTGTGCCCTGGAGGGCGCCGATCCAGATGGCGTCTCCGGTCTTCTCCATGTCGGGTCCGAACCAGAACATGATCTGGTAAAAGGGCGCTCCGTCCCATGTCAGGATCAGGGACAGGCAGCCTTCCTTATACTGGCCTGCGTGGAAATATAAGGACAGGCACAGGGGCTTGTCTTCAAAGATATCTTCCCATACCGGGACGAGCTCACCGCAGTTCTCTTTGGTATTTACATCTATGTAGAGTCGCCTCAGCGCGTCCTGCGTAAAGTGCTTTTCCAAATACCGCACGTGGTTCTTGATCAGCGCGGAACGTTCTTCGTAAGTTGAATCTTTATAAAAGAACGCCCGGGTCACCTGCTCGATAAAGGCCGGCGTCCCTTTTAAGATATCTTTGCGCTGCTGGGTCTCCGCAAAAAAATCAAGGAAGTCTTCCATGATTTCTTTATGCATCCGGCACCGGGCGCGAAAGACCAGATACCGCTTCATTTCTTTCAGGCGGCTGGTTACGTACAGGCGGTGCCCCGCTTCCCGCAAAATGCTTTCGTCCATTGTGGTCTCCTAAAATGTCAGCATAGCTGTTCGTTCTGTAAGAAAAACCGATTGTTTTTTCGTTTGTTGTATAAAACATTTTAGCTGCAGAAAAATTTACAAAATGTAAAAAGTCCTTACATCGCAGTTCTACAGTGGCTGTTTTATCATATTATTATACCATTTTTTATATATAAAGGAAACTATACCGCGGTTATTTTATCCGGTTCCCTTTCAGGATCCGCCAGGCCGCAATCTGCCGCAGTTGTTCTATCTGCTTCCGGTTGGCTGCGGTCATGGCTTTTTTTGCCGGGTTATGGTCTGTTTCGGATACGTTTTGTTCATGAATGCCGGTCGCGTCTCCCCACAGTTGGTGATTGAACACGAAGTCCTGTTTTTGTAACAGGTCCGGTACCAGACTGCTGTAAGTGTCTCCCTTACGACCTACTAATACGGCCAGGGTGGGCGCTACCTGCAGGGCGGAGCCGAACTGTTTTTCCGGCAGCCAGGCCGGGTCGATGCCTTTGCCGTAAAAGATGCAGGGAATGGAAGCCAGGGTTTGCAGGTCCATTTCTTTGGCAAAGCTGAACCGTTCCCCGTGGTCGCCGGTGATGACGAACAGGGAGTCCGGAACGGCTTTTTCCGTTTCTTCCACAAATTCCCCCATCACGTGGTCCGCGTACCAGATGTGCCCCAGTTCGTTCAGGGTGTTGGCATCGGTGGGGATGGTGTCCGGCAGATTCTTTTGGACCCGTTCGCTGTCAAAGCCGGCTGCTTTCAGATCGATGGTGTAAGGCGGATGGTTGGTGGTGGTCAGGATCAGGTGGAAAATTTTTTCGTTTGTATGCTGTTTGATATAGTTCGCCGCGTTGTCGAACAGCACTTTGTCCGGCACGCCCCAGGCATTGCCTCCCTTTTCACCGGTAAAGCTGCTGGCGTCCCGGAACTCGTCGAACTGCTGGGCCCGGACAAAGTTTTCCACGTTCTGCCAGGCGCCGAAGCCGCCGTACCAGAAAATGGTTTTGTACCCTAACTGTTTCATAACGGAGCCGATGCCGGCGCCGTAGGTTTCTTCGTAACTTTCTTTTTCGTAGTTGAGGTAGATGCCCGTATCGGGCAGGCCGGAGACGAAGCCGTTCACCGCCGGCATGGTTCCGGTGCCGTGGGCCAGCATGTACTGTGTCTCCATGGCCTGGGGAGAGGCCGCGAACTTGCGTCCTTTTTCCGCCAGGTAAGTGCCTACGCTGTCAAACTGGGGCAGCAGCGGCCACTGGGCATAGGATTCTCCCAGCACCAGCACGACGTGGCGGGGCTGAGTCTTCATTTTTTCTTCGTTAACGGTGTGACGGTAGGCTTCATCAATGGTCGCCGCCTCCGGGTTTCCGCCGGTAGCGGCAATTTTTTTACGCAGTTCTTCTGCCGTAAAGGTGACTTCCGTGGTCTTTTTCATGCGTTTGTGCATGCTGTGGACCCGGTACAGGGCCTGCCCGTCGTCCAGCACTGCTTCGTTCAGCAGGTTCGACCGCAGCCGCGAGGCGTTTTCCCAGTTGACGGAATGGGTGTAGCCAAAGGACCCGCCAAACCGGACGAACACCCAGAACAGGGTGATGCCGGCCAGGATCAGCACGGATTTGCCGAGGGTTTCCTTCCGGCTGTGGGTCACAAAGGCGTGGGTCGGAGTCCGCAGCCAGCGTTTCAGCAGCACGCAAAGGATGGCGGCCAGAAGCAGCGCCAGCGGAAGGCGCCACAGAAGGCCGTATTCCTGTACGGCTGTCAGGATAATGGCTTTGATGTCATCGTTCTTTCCGTTGATGAGCATCAGGTTGTAGCCGGAATTAAAAATTTTATAGTATGGGATGCGGGCAAAGAATAATACGGTAAAAACGAAATTGCACAGCGCATACCAGTAATATCGGATCGTGTCTGCCTTCCATTTGCGGAAGAATAGTTTGGGAATCGTGCTCAGGACGGCGCCGATCAGCATGATAGCGCCGGCAGTCTTCAGGCTCATGCGCATGCCGATCCATAAGGCGGCTGCCGTATCCGCCGTAAACAGCCCCTGCACCAGCTGGCTGCCGAACAGCAGGATGAAGGCGATGCGGAACAGGAAGAACAGCACGTTGAACCAGACAAAGCCTTTCAGGTCCGATTGCAGTTGTCGTAAAAAAACGGTAAAACGGGATTCTTGCATAGTATTTACCTGCTTGTTTTCTTATGGCACAAGGCGGTCTTCCGCAACGTATTTTGGCGGAAGGCGGTCTTGTGAAATATTATCTTTCCTTGCGTGGAGAACTTTCTTTTTCACAACAAAAACTTTTTTACATCAAAAACATTTTTTCGCAGCAAAGCCTCCCGCGGCCATGCATCCTTGCGTATGGCCGGAGAGGCTTTTGTTTGTGAAGCAAACAGCACCGGATTGCTGATTCACACAGCATCGGTATGACTCTCTCTTACGTACGGTAACCGTTGATTACTGTAACAGATTTACGTTACCCTTCCACCAGCGGTACGGTGAGGCTGCCCGTAGGCATCAGCACCACACTGTAGTCTTTGCCCACGTATTGTTCCGCAGCGGCCAGGGCTTCTTCCACCGTGTCCACGGCGCCGTCAAAGAGCATGTCTTTCGCCATCTGACGGTCTAAGGCGGTCACTAAAATAAAGTGGGCTTTCTTGAAGAGACGGGTCACGGCATAGGCTTTGTTGGCCCCGATGACGAACCGGTCTTTGATTTCTTTTTCTATAGCTTCAATGCTGCCCAGGCGTTTGCAGGTTTCTTCCAGCACGGCGCTGCCGCTGCCTTCTTCGCATTCCGCCAGCAGAATTACCACGCCGCCTTCCCGGCAGGCCAGTACGGCGTTGTCCATGGTCTTCTGCATCTGGTACACATTGATGTCTTTCGGGTAACCGCCGCAGGAGGCGATGACCACGTCCGCCTGCTTCGGAATTTTAACGCCGTAGACCTGGTCCACGAACTTGCAGGCTTCTTTATGGGCCGCGATGTAATCCCCGGCGAACATGCGCAGGAAGCGATGCTCCGCGTCCAGGATCGCATTGAACAGGAACACGCTGGTGCCCCTCTTCTTCATGGCCTCCGCCCACAGGGCCACCCCTTCCATCTGGTCGTCGTACACGGGGTTGCCTTCCATTTTGCCGATGCCCGAGGCCGGATCCAGCATGAAGCTGTGGTTGTGGCGCACGGTTTCCATGGCGGCGCAGCCCGGCAGCACGGCCTTACGGCCTCCGCCGTAGCCGCTGAAATAGTGGTGCACGATGGTGCCGGTGAGGATGATATGGTCGCTGTGGCAGATCCGTTTGTTGATCAGCACCGGGGTGAAACGGCTGGTGGCGCCGAAATATTCAAAGTCTTCCGCAATCTTGGCGTCGCTGTTGAACATTTTCAGGCGCGAGGCCACTTCCGCGCCCACGCCCTCCACCATTTCCTCATGGGTCATGAGGCGGTGGGTGCCCAGGCTGAACACGATCTGCATGTTTTCGTCGGGAATGCCCAGCTTGTTCAGCTCGTTTACCAGCACCGGCATAAAGTCGAAGCTGTTGGCCACCCGGGTGGGGTCGTTGCAGATGAAGGTCACGGTCTGGCCCGGTTTGATGAGTTTGTCAATAGGCTCTGTGCCAATGGGATGGTAAATGGCATCCAGCACCCCCTTGGGAATGTCCTCCATCACCGGGGTCTCCGGCATCCGGATTTCTTTAATTACTTTACTTTCGTCCAGGGAAAAGCGTTTGGTGCCTCGTCCGTAGTGAAATGTATATTCTTTCATATCTGCCCTCCCTTACCTGATGAATTATTGATTACTTTTCTGTACTAATCTAATCTGCACTACCTAACCATACAGAGTGCAGATCAGGAATCAAAATCTAACCTAACTTAACTCGTTTCAACTTCCGAATTCCGAAACGGATCACACCGCCTGTTTGGCGGCCCGTTCTGCCTGTGCTTTCGCTTCCTGGGCGGCCATCATGTCCTTGGCCTTCATGAGGCGTACGGTGCTGGCCCGTTCGTTTTCGGCCAGTTTCATGGTGATGAACTTGATGTTGGTCTGCATCTCGGGAATCATGACGTATTCCAGGGCGTTTACCCGGCGGCGGGTCTTTTCGATTTCATCCGCCAGCAGGTTACAGGTCTTTTCTACTTCTGCCAGTTCCAGCAGTTTGGGCAGCAGCGCGGACAGTTCCACCACCGCGTTGTCCAGGGAGCTGGAGGTAAAGGTGAAGGCGTAGGGAATCTCCGTGTCTTCGTCGCCCCCGGTAAATTTAATGGTGGGAACGTCGACGCTCATCACGTTATGCATGCCCACTTCGTAAACCGCTGCGCGGGCCGGATACAACAGGGCCTCGCTGATCCGCAGCGCGCCCATCTGCGCTTTCGCCATGGCAAAGCGGGTGGACACCCCCTGCAGGGCTTTCTCCACTTCCAGGCGCAGCGCGTGGTTGCGGCGGATGTGCAGCATGAACTGGCGGACCATTTCATCCCGTTTATCCTTCAGCAGCTTGTGGCCGCGGACGGCGGTTACCAGGCGTTTTTTCAGCCTGGTAAGCTCCATTCGGGTCGGGTTAACTTGGGTTGCCATCGATTATTCCCCCTCGTTATCCTCTGTAGCAGCAGGAACATAGTATTTGTCCAGATATTCGTCGCGGATACGTTTCAGCTCGCTGCGGGGCAGGATGCCCAGCAGTTTCCAGCCCAGGTCCAGGGTTTCGATGATGCTGCGGTTGGTTTCGTAGCCCTGGGAAACGTATTCTTTTTCAAATGCGTCGGCAAACTTCGCATACAGCTTATCTACCTTGGAGAGAGCGGCCTCGCCCAGGATGGTGGCCAGTTCCTTCGCCTGCTTGCCTTGTGCGTACGCGGCGAACAGCTGGTTCATGGTGTCGGCGTGGTCTTCCCGGGTCTTGCCCTTGCCTACGCCCTTATCTTTCAGACGGGACAGGGACGGCAGTACGTCGATGGGCGGGGTCAGGCCCTTGCGGTAGAGTTCACGGGACAGGATGATCTGTCCTTCGGTAATGTAACCGGTCAAGTCCGGGATTGGATGGGTCTTGTCGTCTTCCGGCATGGACAGGATGGGGATCTGGGTAATGGAACCCTTCTTGCCCTTGATACGGCCGGCCCGTTCGTACATGGTCGCAAGGTCGGTGTACAGGTAACCGGGGTAGCCGCGGCGGCCGGGGACTTCTTTACGGGCTGCGGAAACTTCCCGGAGGGCGTCGGCGTAGTTGGTGATATCGGTGATGATGACCAGTACGTGCATGCCCAGTTCGTAGGCGAGGTATTCGGCTGCGGTGATGGCCATACGCGGGGTGGAAATACGTTCTACCGCCGGGTCGTTGGCCAGGTTGATGAACATAACGGCACGGGCCAGCGCGCCGGTACGGTTAAAGTCTTCCATGAAGTAGTTGGCTTCTTCGAAGGTAATACCTACGGCTGCGAATACCACGGCGAAGCCTTCGCCGGTACCCAATACTTTTGCCTGACGGGCAATCTGCGCCGCCAGCTGGGCATGGGGCAGGCCGGAGCCGGAGAATACCGGCAGTTTCTGGCCGCGGACCAGGGTGTTCAGTCCGTCGATGGCGCTGACGCCGGTCTGAATGAATTCGGCAGGATAGTCGCGGGCGGCCGGGTTCATAGGCTCGCCGTTGATATCCCGGTATTCGTCGGGGATGATGTCCGCGCCGCCGTCAATGGGGCGGCCCATTCCGTCGAAGACGCGACCCAGCATGGCCGGGGACACGCCCAGACGTACGCCGTGACCCAGGAAGCGGGCCTTGGCATCGTCGATCTTCAGGCCCTGGGAACTTTCAAAAAGCTGTACCAGCGCCTTGTCGCCGTCGATTACCAGCACCTTGCCGCTGCGGATCTCGCCGTTGGCCTGCTGGATCTCCACCAGTTCGTCGTACTTGACGCCTTCTACCTGGTCAACCAGCATCAGCGGGCCGACGACCTCGCGAATTGTTTTGTAATCTTTACGCATCGAGTTCGCCTCCCTCAGTCAGCGCTGCAAAGGCAGCGTCCAAATTTTTGGCGATGGCGCCAAACTTTTCTACCCGTTCCTTTTCGGGAATGTATTTCATACGGCCGATTTCCTCCCGGACCGGCATATCGATCAGCTTGTCCAGGTGCACATGCTGCTCCAGGGCGGCCTCTGCCTTGTCGTACCAGGTGAGGATCAGCTTCATCATGTCATGCTGTTTTTCCAGGGAGGTGTAGGTATCCACTTCGTGGAAAGAGTTCTGGTGCAGGAAGTCTTCGCGGATGGAGCGGGCGCATTCCAGGGTGATACGGTCCTTGAAGCTCAGGGCGTCCACGCCTACCAGACGTACGATTTCGTTCAGTTCCGCTTCTTCCTGGAGGATGGTCATCATCTTGGAGACCATGCCGGCCCAGTCGGGGGATACGGAGCTGTTGTAGTAATTCCGCAGGCGGTCGCTGTACAGGGAGTAGCTCTGCAGCCAGTCGATAGCCGGGAAGTGACGGGCATAGGCCAGGGCCGCGGACAGGCACCAGAATACCTTAACGATACGCAGGGTAGCCTGGGATACCGGTTCGGAAATATCGCCGCCGGGGGGTGATACGGCCCCGATGGCGGAAACCGCTCCGGTGCGGTCCTCGTTGCCGATACATTTTACGATACCGGCCCGTTCGTAGAATTCTGCCAGACGGGAGCTCAGGTATGCAGGATAGCCTTCGTCGCCTGGCATTTCTTCCAGACGGGAGCTCATCTCACGCATGGCTTCGGCCCAGCGGGAGGTGGAGTCCGCCATGATGGCGACTTTGTAACCCATGTCGCGGAAGTATTCCGCAATGGTGATGCCGGTGTAGATGGAGGCTTCACGGGCCGCAACGGGCATATCGGAAGTGTTGGCGATGAGCACGGTGCGCTTCATCAGCGGCAGTCCCGTACGGGGGTCGCTCAGTTCCGGGAATTCCATCAGAACGTCGGTCATCTCGTTGCCGCGTTCGCCGCAGCCTACGTAGATGATGATGTCGGCGTCAGCCCACTTGGCCAGCTGATGCTGGATAACGGTCTTGCCGCTGCCGAAAGGACCCGGTACAGCTGCCACACCGCCTTTGGCGATGGGGAAGAGAGCGTCCACGACGCGCTGGCCGGTAACCATGGGTTCCGTCGGGGGCAGTTTTTCTTTATAGGGACGGCTCCGGCGCACAGGCCAGGTCTGGAGCATCGGGTACTCCGTCACGTTGCCGTCTTTGTCTTTAATTTTGTAAACCGGGTCCAGAATGGTGGCTTCGCCGCTGAACACCCACTCTACAACGCCTTCCTTGCGGGGAGGCAGCATGATCTTGTGGAGTACGGCCGGGGTCTCCTGGACCACGCCGATGATGTCGCCGCCCGTTACGTGGTCGCCGACATGCACTTTCGGTTCAAATTTCCATTTTTTCTCACGGTTCAGTTTGGGCACTTCCACGCCGCGGGTGATACGGTCGCCCGCTTTGTTGTACAGCACGTCCAGCGGACGCTGGATGCCGTCGAAGATGCCTTCGATCAGACCCGGCGCCAGTTCTACGGACAGCGGGGAACCGGTTGATTCCACCGGCTCGCCGGGTCCCAGGCCTGCCGTTTCTTCATATACCTGAATGGAGGCCATGTCGCCCCGCAATTCGATTACCTCGCCAATCAGATGCTTCTCGCTGACACGGACCACGTCGTAGAGTTCTACGTCGCCCATGCCGCTGGCAACGATCAGCGGGCCTGATACTTTTACTATAGTTCCACTCATCGGCTATTTACCTACCCTTCCTTAAACAGAATGTCTGCGCCAACAGCCTTCTCAACATTGCCTTTCAGCCTTTTCATGCCCAGCCCCAGGCTGCCCTTGGCGGACGGGATGGGGATAATGGCAGGAAATGTCGCAGTAGTGTAATAATCAATTGCTTCGGGCACCAGCTGGGCGGCTTCTTCGGTGATGTAGATGACCGCATACCCTTTGTCCGCCAGTTTGTGTATCCGTTTTTCTATCATGGGTCCCTGTTCCTCGTAATACACATCCAGGCCGATCGCCTTGAAGATCATTACGGAACCGGGGTCGCCAATGACCGCGATTTTTCGTTCCTTCATAGACAGCCGCCTTTCTATGCGTATAATTCGGGCAGCTCGTAATCAAAGCCGCCCCGCTTGGCTCCGAAGATCACCCGGAGGGCTTTGGCTTCCGCCTCGCGGCCCAGGAGGTATCCGATGATCGGACCCAGGGAAAACATATCCCATTTCACACTGCGCAGAACATGCATCAGCGCTGTTTCCATTTTACGTTTCAGAACAGATGCATCGCCGGTGGTAACATATTCCTCCACACTCTGGGAAATAAGCTTGCCGTTCTTGCCTCTGTTGAATTTCGCTCCCAGCTGTTCCATGGGGGTGTCCATCCCTTCCAGGAACACGTTGAAATCAATTTCCCCGCCTTCCAGGAGCATGAGACGCAGCTTGTCCACGTCCCAGTTGAGGAGCCTTGCCCTCACTACGCTGCGGGCGTTCTGGAAGTCTGCCTGCAGGGAGAAGTAGTCCCGGACGAAGCTGTGGTCGTGTTTATCATCCAGCACGTTTTTGATGTGACGGAACATGGCTCCGTCAATCTCGGCGCTGAGTTTCAGCGGGTCAACCCCCCGCGACACTTCTGCCTCGATCCGGTTCAGGGTATCCCGGTAGACTTTGGGCAGGGGTTCATAGTTGGATGTGGCCACGCACTCCTTCAGCTGTTCCAGGGGGAAGGATCCGCCGTCGATGAGCACGTCGGGTGCTTCGACGCCCAGAAGACGTGCTTTCAGCAGCGTCTTGAGGTTGTGTCCGTCCACTTCCAGCAGGAAAAGGCTGGTGAGTTCCGGCGCGGGGGTAACTTCCCACACGATCCGCCTGGAGATCTGCAGCTGCTCCCGGATGACGTAGTCAATTTCTTCCGTCGCAAGCTGTTCGGGACTCAGGTTTCCGCCGTACCCGGTTTCCAGCAGCAGCGCCAGCGCTTCCTGAAACGAACCTGCCTCGTAGATACGTCTCAGCTTGGCCGCGTCCAGCATCTTTGTGGAGAGCTGGCTGATACGGCCTACTGCGTATTCATAACTTGCCTGCGGCATGCTATTTCACCTCCGCGGCAAAGAGCATGTCCGCCACTTCCTTTTCGATCCGGGTGCGGACATCCCTCATAATCGTTGCAAAGGATCCGTCGAAATCACTTGTTTTGCCCTGCAGGAGGATGCCGCCGGAGAACTTCGCCGCCTCGTCGGACAGCGTCAGTTTTCCCTGCTTGCCTGCCTTGACCAGCGCTTCGTTCAGCCGGGCCAGGAAGCCTCCTTCATATTTCGCCCTGTCCGCTGCCGGCACGCAGATTTTTTCCGTTCCGGTTTCAGCGGATTTCACGACAATGGAAGTAATGAACTGCTCCCATTTGTAATCCGGCATGGCGTTGATGGTTTCTTCCGCTTTGGCAAACGCTTCCTCCAGCACCTGGCGCTTACTGTCCAGGGCGTTCTTCCTGGCTTCCAGTTCGGCGATCAGGGTCTGGCGGCGGGCTGCCTCGTCGGCATCGGCCGCAGCCTGGGCATTGATTTCATCTATTTTTACCTTTGCAGCAGCTTTTATTTTTTCAGTAGAGGCAGCGGCCTTTTTCTTAGCGGCATCAACAATTTCAGCCGCTTCCCGGGCGCCGTCTTCCTCTATCTTGAGAATAATCTTGTTTGCTGCCATCGGTCTTCCTCCCTTAGAGCTTTACACCGTTTACCATGATGAAGGAGATGAGCAGTGCCAATACTGCGTAGGTTTCAACCATGGCTGCCAGGATGATGCCCTTACCGGTTTCTTCCGGACGCTTTGCGCACAGGTAAATGCCGGACGCGGCTACTTTGCCCTGGTACAGACCGCTCATCAGGCCGCCGATAGCCATCGGCAGGGCCGCGCAGAACAGGGCGATGCCCTGGTCGGTAGTCAGTTCCTTCACGTTGCCGTCAATCACGCCCAGATTCAGGACGATGATGAATGCGATCAGCAGGCCGTAAATGCCCTGGGTACCCGGCAGAGCCTGGAGTACGAGCACGTTACCGAACTTGTCCGGATCTTCGGATACGACACCGGCCGCGGCCTGACCCGCAATACCTACGCCCATGGCGCTCCCTACGCCGGCTACACCGGCGGCAACTGCTGCGCCTGCAAAAGCAAGAGCTGTTCCTAAAGTAATCATAATTAACTGCCTCCTTTAAAATTTCGTTTATATAAAATTTTTTGTTACACGGATTTGTTACACGGTTTTCATTGCTTCATTGCAGAAATTTTATGCTGCAAATTTTTAAGATTTTTTTGCTGCATTGTTACGTTGCATTTTGTCTGCAATGATTTACTGAAACTTTTTTACGTTTTTCTACTTCGTCACGTTCATGTACTTGGTCCGGATGGCCAGGGGTACGAACGCCTTGCCGCCGGCTTCATAGAACTTGCCGAAGAATTCGATGTACTGCAGACGGCTGCTGTGTACGAAGGCGCCCAGTACATTGATGATGATGTTGAAGAGGTGACCGCCCAGAAGTACCAGCACGGCTACGATGGTTCCCACCGGTCCCGCTTCCAGAAGCATCTGCGCGATGGTGTTGATAACCATGGCGATAACGCCTGTGGCCAGACCCAGCGCAAAGATTCGGGAGTAGCTGAGCAGGTCGCTCATGTATCCGCTGATGTTGTAGAGACTGAGGAGGCCTCCCATCAGTTTCCCCACGATGCCTTCCTTGGCGCGCCCGCCCGTCAGTACGATGATGGCGGCGCCTGCGATAGCCAGATACTTGCCGGTGGGTCCCGGTACGACGGCCATGCAGAAGAAGCCCGCGAACATGATCAGCCAGCTGATCTCGTCACAGAAAGCCCCGAAGATATCTCCGTCCCGGATGAGCATGTAGGCTTTCAGCAGCATGCCGCAGACCAGGTGCAGGATGCCCAGCCCGAAGCAGAGGGCCAGCATCTTTAACGGTTCCTTCATGGGCACGAAGAGCAGAGGATGCAGCTCCAGGCCGAACCAGCCGCCGAAGAGGGCGCCCCAGATGACGGTGGAGATGCTGCCGAAGAGGATGACCATGCCCAGCTTGCCGGCAAAGCCCTGGGGCTTGGCCAGTTTCATGGCGATCAGCAGGCCGATGGTGAGCACCAGGCCGTACCCTGCGTCCGAAAGCATCATGCCGAAGAAGATAAAGTGGAACGGCGCCATCAGGAAGTCCGGGTCAATGCTGCCCGCCTGGGGCCGTGAATACAATTCGATAACGGATTCATAGGGCTTGACGAAGGAATTGTTTTCCATTTCCGTAGGCGGAATTTCTCCCTCCGCCGGGTCGGCGAACTCGATCTGATACGCGTCCGTCACGCTCCGTACGGCTCTTTCTACTTCCACCGTGCGGTCCTTTCTGACCCAGCCCTGCATATAAAAGGTTTTTTCTGTCTCTACGCCGCCGTTGGCCAGACGTTCTTCCTTGGCCGTCAGCTGGTCGTAATATAACTGAAGTTCCGCTTTGCTTTCGGCAATTTTGATGGCTTCTGCCTCCAGCTCGTCGGCGCGTAAGTTCTTCACCCGGGCGGCTTCCGTAAGGTCTACGACAATCTCCGAAACCAGTCCCGTACGCTTGGGAAAGACTACATCGGCAAAGTCATGCGCTTTGAGGAAATGCTTGAGCCGGGCTGCATCTTCCTTCACGCAGAAGATGAGCATGGCGCGTCCCTCCGGTGCTTCTTTCAGCACGACAGGCTCTGCCGTCAGCTCTTTGATGTCCTCCAGGAACGCTTCCTTTTCCAGTTCCGGCAGGTAGCCCGCGAAATAGACGCTGGTGTCCGTGGGAGCCAGCTGCTCCAGCGGGATGTCCAGGTCGATCCACGGCTGTAAGGCCTCCACCTGGCTGGTCATGGTCGATGCCTCGTTGCGGAGGGACATGATCTTGCCGGAGAGTACCTCTACCTGGTCTGCCAGGTCAGAACCTTCCTTCGATTCATGGAGGAAGGAATCATAGGAAACCGGAAGGCGGGATGCAAACATGGAATCTTTTTTCCCATGCAGGTCCACAAATTTCAGGGCGTCCTTGGTCTTGACGATCTGGTCGCTCACCTTGTCCGCTCCTTCGAGCGCCTGGGTCTTTTCGCCTTCCGAAATGAGCATGATGTTGCCGTCTTTCTGCAGCGCAAGTAAAATGGCGTCGCGGTCTTCCTTCAGTGCGAAGAGCGTTGCCTTTTTCATTGCAATCAGCATACTAAACCACAACCCTTTCTAAAATATAAGCTACAGCTTCGGGGAGCTTCTCCGCAGCGGCTGCCGCCTCGGCACGGTCGGTCCTGGCCCGTTCTGCTACCAGTTCCTTCGCCTTGACCCGGGCGTGGGCTTCCGCTTTGGCAACGGTATCTTTGGCAGCGGCGCGGGCCGCCGTGATCATGGCGTCGGCTTCACGATTGGCTGCCTCCTCCGCATCCCGCAGGAGATTGCGACTGGTCAGGGCAGCTTCTTTCTTAGCCTGTGCAGCTGCAGCTTCGGCCGCCTTGATTTCATCCAGTATGGACATTCACAACTCACCACCTTTATGATTTTTTATATTTTTATTTTTTCATTCTTCCATAAAATTCAGAAAGAATTATGAACTTGGAATTATGGGCATAGTTAACCCATAATATTGTTAATATTATAACACAATTTCAGGGTATTGAAAATACAAACGTAGGAAATGATGTAAAACAAAAGACAGATTTTTATTAGAACACTGGCGTAGTTCTGGAACGCGGGGGCATCCCGCCTCCCACATTTATAATTTAATCTGTTTGAAGTCACAAGTTTCTAAATTCAGCATTCGCTCAGCTAACAGTTTCCCTTTCTGCACATCGCCGGTGAAGCAGATGGTGCTGTGGCCCGGGCCTTCTGTTTGCAGCAGGTTCCGCGCTTCCAGGTCTGCTTTGGCCTGCAGGGCTGTGGCGGCCGCCGGGTCGATGACGGTCACTCCCGGTCCGAAGGCTTCTTCCAGATAACTTTTCACAAAGGGATAATGGGTACAGCCCAAAATGACTGTGTCCACCTGTTTGGCCTGCAGCGCTTCCGCATATTCATGAATGGCTTCTTTCAGTTCGGGGCTGCCAAACCGGTTGCCTTCGATCAGCGGTACAAATTTCGTACAGCCCACCCCGAAGACTTCTGCAGCCGGGTCCGCTGCCTGAATTTCTTTCCGGTGCGCTCCGGTGCCTACGGTAAAGTCCGTGGCCATCAGTCCGATGTGCTTGTTTTTTGTGGCCTGCAGCACCAGGTCCACGCCTTTGGACATGCCGATGACGGGAAAGGTATGGGCGCCCCGGATCACGTCGGTGCCCAGCACCGTGATCGTATTGCAGGCCGCCACCAGCTGCTTGATTCCTTTTTGCTCCAGCCAGTCTGTCATCTGCGCCACAAAGGCGGTGATGGTTTCCCGGCTGCGGGTGCCGTAAGGAGCCCGGGCCGTGTCCCCCAGATATAAAAAGGTTTCATGGGGCATAGTCTGCTGCAGCGCGCGCAATACGCTGAGACCGCCTACGCCGGAATCAATGACGCCAATCGGCCGGTTTGTATCCATGAGCATTCCTCCAACCTTCAGATTTACTTCACCCCATTGCGGTCAGTCCGCCGTCCACGGGGATCACGGCCCCGGTCATGAAGGAATTAGCCGGGGAAGCTACGCTGCCGATTACATGGGCCACTTCTTCGGCAGTTGCGATGCGCCCCAGGGGATAGCTCTCCCCCATCTCCGCTTTCGTATAGCTGCCGTCCGCCGCAGCCAGCTGGACTGTCAGCAGGGGCGTATCCACGTCCCCCGGGCAGATGCAGTTGACCCGGATGTCCGGCGCCAGGTCCAGGGCCAGCGCTTTGGTCAGGGACACCACCGCCCCTTTGGAGGCACAGTACACCGGGCAGCCGTAGTTGCCGCCGATGCCGGCGTCGCTGGCAATATTGATAATGCAGCGGTCCTGTGCAGTCCGGGAACGGCTGCTGCTTTCATCTGTAGTATCCGGCGCCGTCAGCTTCTGCGTTGTGCTGCCTGTTGCTTGCGTTGTGCTGTCTGTTGCGTCTGCCGCGGACCCGTTTCCGGTTTTCTGCGCCGCCCCGGTTTCCGTTTCTCCCCGGGACAGCATGTGGGGCCTACAGGCCTGGATCATGAAGAGGGTTCCCTTCACGTTCACGTCCATGACCCGGTTATATTCTGCCACCGTAACCTGTTCGATCCGTTTTTCCTGATAGATGCCGGCGCTGTTCACCAGGATGTCGATCCGGTCGGACCCGTAATACCCTGCTATGGCAGCCGCCATTCGGCAGTCCGCCGGCTTCGCCACGTCCGCACAGATATAGCGGAGCCTTGCCAGGTCTTTCGCCGTACCCGGCACGGTACTCTTCCATGACGCGCATCCTTCTTTCCTCAGTCCGTCGGCAGCGCTGAAGGTGTGCATCGCCTCCGGCCGGCCGGGAAAGACAAGGCTTTCCGGATCCTTGCAGCCGATGATCTCCGCCAGCGCCTGCATGCCCCGGGTCCGGTCCCGGCCCACGAGGAAGACGTTTGCCCCGTCCTGCCAGAATGTCCGGGCCGCTGCCAGTCCGATGCCGCTGGTTCCGCCGGTAATGAGCACAACTTTATGTTTACATCCGTACTCCATGTATGAACTCCTGCATGATTGATCTTACGTGTGTACCATAACTGATTCCTTGCGGGAAGACCTTCCGGTGATTTTTATCACTGATTCCTTCACCGGAAGTCTTCTGATGCTTTTTGAGACTGACCGGGTCAGCCTTCCCTCATTACGGTTCCATTTCCGCTTTTTCCTCCGCGGTGAGTTCTTCCGGTTTCGGAAGCTCCATCACCGCCGTGGATCCCTTGCCGTATTCGCTCTGCATCCGTAAGGCAATTACATGCCGTTCCGCAATTTCTTTGGCAATGGCCAGCCCCAGGCCGCTGCCGGATTTATTGTTTTCACCCCGGGTCTTGTAGAATCGGTCAAAAATATGCAGCAGGTCTTCACTTTTGATCCCGGGCCCGTGGTCGGTGATGGTCAGGCGCCGGCTGGCCAGTTTTACTTCGATGGAGCTGTTCTCCGGACTGAATTTCACGGCATTGTCCAGGAAGATCATCAGCATCTGGTTCAGGCGGCCATAGTCGCCGGTCATTTTATACAGAGGCGTATCCAGCTCACTGGTCACCGTGATATTTTTATCCCGCGCCAGCTGCCGGGCACTGCGGACGGCCCCCTGTATCACTTCACAGAAGTTCAGCGGTTCTTTGTCAATGGGGAAATCCACATTCTGCAACCGGGACAGGTCCAGCAGGTCGTTGATAAGCCGCTGCAGGAACAGGGTCTCATCGTACATGGTGTCGTAGTAGCGTTCCACGTCGGCCGGTTCCGTTACCACTTTGTCCCGGAGGGCTTCCAGACTGCCCCGCACCACCGTTACCGGCGTGCGCAGTTCATGGGAAATGTTGGCGATGAATTCTTTCCGGATCTTTTCCGTCTGTTTGGTTTCCTTATCGGCTTCTTCCAGCCGGACCGCCATACTGTCCAGGGTAGCGGCCAGTTCGCCGATCTCGTCGTTCTGCTTCACGTAACTCCGGGCCGTGTAGTCGCCGGCCGCCAGTTTTTCCGCCGTGTCTTTCATCTTGTTCAGGGGTTTGGTGAACTTCATGGACAGGAACCAGGCAGCGCCCAGCGCCAGGATCAGCGCCGCTACCAGACACCAGCCGAAGACTTCCAGTGCCTCATAGAAAGCATGCCGCAGACCGAACACCGGCACCCGCAGCATCAGGACGCCTTCCACGCCTCCGTTTTTGTCATAGATGGGAGCCGTGGCCAGCACCATCATCTCGTTGATCCGCTTGTCATACTCTTCCCGTACGGCGGATTCCCCTTTAAACCCCTTGCGGAACATATCCCGGTACACCTGGGGGAGTTCGTTCACGGTGGTGGTGCCTTCAAAAACAGGAGGGATGCCCCGTCCCTGGGGTCCCTTGTGATGTTCCACATGGCCCCGGACATAACTGGGCGCCTCTTTCATGTCGCCTTCCTTAATGTGGGTCCGCATGGCGATCTCACCATTCTTATTGGCCACCCACACGTCGTCTGCCGTAATAATATTCACATAGGCGATCAGCCGGCGGGAACGCAGCAGGCTGCCCGGATTGACTGCTTTGGCAGCAGATTCCGGAGTTGCCTTCCCGTTTGCGCCCTTACCGGAAAGAGAATTGTCTTGCGCAGTGCTCCCGGTCCGGTTTGCGTCCTTACCGGAAAGGGAGCTGTCTTTCGCGGTATTCCCGGTCTGGTTTCCCTCACGGGCGGCCGCGTCCCGGTTTCTCCTTTCATTTGCTTCCCGCTGACGGGAACGCTCCAGGTTGTCCCCCATAATGGCCGCCACACTGGCCGCTCTGTATTGCAGCGCCCGCTGCTGCCGCGCAATGAAGTTCTCCCGGAAAAAATGACCGAAGGAAAAGGCCATAACAAACGCGAACACTAAAATGGCCAGCGCAAAATAGGCCGCCAACTTCGCAGCTATTTTACTCTTAAACATAACTTTCCCCATTCTGCCGTATAAAAACGGCTTACACTGCAGGGTATCCTCCCTGCGCAATCTTCACCGGGTTTGCGTGTCTCTTACGGTTCCGTGATTTCAAAACGGTAGCCAACGCCCCAGATGGTTTTTACGTTCCAGCCGGGATGGTCGAAGGCGTCCAGTTTGGCCCGCAGCCGTTTGATATGGGAATCCACGGTTCGGCTGTCTCCGAAATAATCGTAGCCCCAGAGACTGTCCAGCAGGTTGTCCCGGGAAAATACTTTTTTGGAATTGGAGGCCAGCAGCCAGAGCAGTTCCTTCTCCCGTTTAGTGAGAGGCACTTCTTTGTCGTCAATGGTCACCATGTAGTTATCAATATCAATGGTCAGATTGGCAATGACCAGTTTGCGGGATTTGCTCTCTTCCTGCTGGGGGATGCGCCGCAGGATCGCCCGGGCCCGGGCCATGACCTCCGCCGCGCTGAAGGGTTTGACGATATAATCGTCGGCGCCGATATCCAGCCCCATGATTTTATCCGCGTCCTCACTCCGGGCCGTAATCATGATCACCGGTACCTGAGACACGGCCCGGATGGCTTTGCATACGGCAAACCCGTCTTTTCTCGGCATCATGACGTCCAGGAACACAATGGTGATCTCCCTGGAAAATTCCCGGAACAGCCGCAGCGCTTCTTCGCCGTTGTAGGCGACGTAGCAGCCCCAGCCTTCTTTGCTGGCGTAGTCCTTTAACACCTTTGTAATCTGTGTGTTATCATCGGCAATCAATACTTTATTCATATGCAGACCCCCTCTTGCAGACTTACAAAGACACTTATACAAAATAATTATACATCAAAACTTCCTACATTAAAACTACTTTTGCAAAAATCACGGATGCAGTTTAAAATTATAAATCAGAAAAGAGTCCCATACCGAACCGAAATAGCCGAACTGAAATAGCCGAACTGAATTGGCCGCACTGATTTGGCCGAACCGGTCATAAAAAACTTTCATGGAAAAATCTGTTTTAAAAAAACATAGTTTTGTTCTGAAAATGACATGATTTTGTCATACACAGGCAGTATTATATAGTCGAACCGGAGGCACACAGGCAGGCTGCAATGCAGACAACCGGCACGGCCGACCCCCTTCAGACAGCAGCAGGCTATCGCGTCCGCCGGTTTTGTAGACAAGACGCAGACAAAAAGACACTAAATCATAAAAAGAAGGAGAGATGAAGATGTTTAAGTACTGGAAAAAAAGCATGGTTGCCGCAGGCATATTAGCCACGTTACTGGCAGGTTCCGCATTTGCCGCTACAGAGGCGGAAGATGCTGCAACCCAGCAGAGCGGTCAGGATTACAACCAAAAAATTGAGCAGCAGGTTCCGGGCACTGAAAAAGGCCGCCCCTTCCGGTCCTATAAGGACGGTCATCATAAGCCCGGCCCGCGCCATCACAAACTCAACGGGCATCACGGCGGTCCCGGCAAGCATCATGTCGGGAGGCATCAAGCCCGCCACAGAGACGATCTGAGCAGGCCCGGCAGGCTGAGTCAGGAACAGCGCCAGCAGTTAGCCAAAGAACGGGAACAGTTCTTTGCCAACTGGAGCAGCATGTCCGACAGGGAACGGCGGGAAGCCACCGAAAAGTTCATCAGCCGCGTCAACGAAGAGCGCACGAAGAACATGACCGATGCAGAGAAGGCTCACTTTGAAAAACGCCAGGCCGCCAAGAAGGCCGAGCGTGACAAAATTGCCAAAATGACAGAAGACGAACGGCATGATTACTTCAAAAAGAAACACGACGAGATGGTGAACGCACGCATCAAGAATATGACCCCGGAAGAAAAGAAACGTTTCCTGGAGCGGGATAAACGCCAGCAGGAACGGATGGAAGCGTTCTGGAAGAAATGGAAACAGATGACTCCGGAAGAAAAAGAGCAGTGGAAGAAAGCTCATCATCGTTTCGGCCCCGGCCCCGGTCAGGGAGCACCCGGCGGCCCCAGAGGAGCACACCGGCCTCATAACGGCCAGGGTCCGAAAGCGGCAGCTCCGGCGCAAGCTTAACAATGTTTGTACAATAAACTGAAATAAAACTTCCCCCCTTTATGCAAAATCCCCTGCCACAAGGCGGGGGATTTTCACGTTTTGTATAAAGTTTTGGTTTTGCCATGCATTTGTCAAAAATTAATTTTATATTTATAATAAAACCAGAATAATACAGATGGGGAGGTCCCTTATCATGAAAAAATGGAAAGCCATGACCGCAGGGCTTGTCACACTGTCCGTTCTCACCGCAGGCCTGACCGCTTCGTCAGCTGTCAGCGCCGCCGAAATCCGGAAAGCGGATTCTTCCGTGCAAACCTATAAAGACGGCGCCGTCGTGCCTGCCTCAAAAGCCCCTGCCGTCCGTAAAGCCGCCCGTGAAAAGGCGCAGTCCGATTATTACATTACCGAGGGCAAAAAGCTGGACCAGGCAGTTGCCAGACTGTTGTACATCAACCCGGAAGAAACCGGGCTGGATCCCCAGGTAGACTACAGCTACCGCATGGACAAGACCCTCACAGGCGATTACTTTTATCATGTGAGGGCGTTCCTTCCCAACAGCACCAAAGCAGCCGGCGATTTCCTGCTGGCCAAAGACGACAGCTGCGTGTTCCGCCGCTTCCCCGGGGAGGCCCGTACGGAACTGCTGGACGGAACCACCGAAAAACTGCTGGCAAAGGTTGAGATTTATCCCGCATACAAAAAAATACCCCAGGACGGGGTCGGCAAAGTACTGATCCGGGTCCCGGGCAGCATTCCCTACAAGCTGACGCTGACCAGTCTCAATGAGAATACCCTCACCATCAAAACGGATGAGCAGGGCCAGCAGTGGGTGTATGGTGTCACCCGTGGCAAAGGCGACGTACTAGCCGAAGTTGAGATTGGCGGTTACATAACCAGCAAGACCCTCAACTTCACGGTCATGGATGAAAAAGATGTGGCCCGGGAAGAAAACCGGACTTCCGGAGGCTGGCCGATCGGGATCGGCATCGGCTTCGGCTGGGGCCACGGACGCCACCACCATGGACACGGCGGCGGAATTATAATCGGGATGTAAAAAAATTTATACGTTCCGCACCACCGCGTCCATCATCATCACGTTGCTGACCACGCCGACGCCGCCGGGCACCGGGGTAAAGGCTGAGGCATTTTCCGTCGCTTCCGGCGCCACATCGCCTACGATCCCGGTTTCCGTCACGTTAATTCCCACGTCCACAATCACCGCACCGGGTTTCACCATATCCGGGGTAACAAAACCGGCTTTGCCGATGGCCGCCACCACGATATCCGCCTGCCGGACCAATTCCGGCAGGTTTTTTGTATGGGAATGGCAGACCGTAACGGTACAGTTTTCCTGCAGCAGCAGCAATGCCACCGGTTTGCCCACCACGTTGCTGCGGCCCAGCACGACCGCATGCTTTCCGTCCAGCGGAATCTTATAAAATTTCAGCATCGCCATACAGGCCCGGGGCGTGCAGGCGGCCCAGCGGCCTTTCCCCATCAGCAGGGCGCCGCCGTTGGCCGGGTTCAGGCAGTCCATGTCCTTTTCCGGAGCCAGGGCCGCGCCAACTGCGTCCCCGTCCACCTGTTTCGGCATGGGCATCATGGGCAAAATACCGGTAACGTCCGGATCTTCGTTCAGTTTCCGGATTGCCGCAACGGTTTCTTCCGTAGTAGCCGTTTCCGGCAGTTCCACACAACGGCTTCCGATGCCCAGGCTTTCCGTAATTTTCAGCAGCCGCTTCCGGTACACAAAGGATGCAGGGTCCTGGCCTACGGTCAGGATGGCCAGCATGACTTTCTTTCCGGATTTTTGCGCCGCTTCCACTTTTTCTTTGATTTGTTCTTTATACGCATCCGCCACAGGACGGCCGCTCATTACCAATGTTTCCATATGCATTTCCTTTTCGATAGCAAGAGACCGACAGGAACATCTGTCGGTCTCGATTTAATTTAATTACTAAGGATTCCCTGATTACGGGGAATGTCTGTCAATGGGTTTGTGCACACAGCAGAAGAAGCAATCAGAACAGTCCGCTGATCTTGCCTTCATCCGTTACGTCAATACTTTCCGCAGCCGGTTTCTTGGGCAGGCCCGGCATGGTCATGATGTCGCCGGTGTAAATGACGATGAAGCCGGCGCCGGCGCTGATCTTGGCGTTCTTTACATTTACGGTAAAGCCGGAAGGCGCGCCTAACAGGGCCGGGTCATCCGACAGGGAGTACTGGGTCTTGGCCATGCAGACCGGCAGGTTGCCGTAGCCTTCTTTTTCATACTGGTCCAGGGCCTGAGCCGCTTTGGTCTGGAATTCCACCCGGTCACCGCCGTACACTTCTTTTACAACAGTAGCGACTTTTTCCCGCAGGGACATTTCCAGCGGATAAATGGGTTTGAAGCGGGCCATGCCGCTCTCCGCCAGGGCAACCACTTCTTTGGCCAGTTCCACGCCGCCTTCGCCGCCTTTGGCGAATACGTCGCTGAGGGCTACGTTGACGCCCATACCGGCGCAGAAATCGTACACAGCCTGCAGTTCTTCTTTGGTATCCTGGGCGAAGATGTTGATGGCAACCACCACAGGTACGCCGAACTTAAAGATGTTTTCAATATGTTTGCCCAGGTTCGGGAGGCCTTTCTTCACCGCTTCCACGTTGGGCTCTTTCAGATCTGCTTTGGCTACGCCGCCGTGCATCTTCAGGGCGCGGACCGTGGCTACCAGCACGCAGGCGTCCGGGGCCAGCCCCGCCTGACGGCATTTGATGTCGAAGAATTTCTCTGCGCCCAGGTCAGCGCCGAATCCGGCTTCCGTAATGGTGAAGTCCGCCAGACGCAGGGCCGTGCGGGTGGCCATGACGCTGTTGCAGCCGTGGGCGATGTTGGCAAAGGGGCCGCCGTGGATGATGGCCGGCACGTGTTCCAGTGTCTGGACCAGGTTCGGTTTTACCGCATCTTTCAGCAGAGCCGCCATGGCGCCGGCCGCATGCAGGTCTTCCGCCGTAACCGGTTTGCCGTCATAGTTGTAAGCCACAACAATTCGTTTCAGCCGTTCTTTCAAGTCATGTAAGTTGGAAGCCAGGCAGAGGATCGCCATGACCTCACTGGCCACGGTAATATCAAAGCCGTCTTCCCGGGGTACGCCGTGGGCTTTGCCGCCCAGACCGATGACAATGTTCCGCAGGGCCCGGTCGTTCATATCCACGACCCGTTTCCAGATGATCCGGCGGGGGTCGATGTTCAGCGGGTTCCCCTGCTGGATGGAGTTATCCAGCATGGCGGACAGCAGCATATGGGCGGAAGTGATGGCGTGGAAATCGCCGGTAAAGTGCAGGTTGATGTCTTCCATGGGCACCACCTGGGAATAACCGCCGCCGGCCGCACCGCCTTTGATACCGAAACAGGGCCCCAGCGAAGGCTCGCGCAGGGCAACGATAACTTTTTTCCCGATTTTCTGCAGCCCCTGGGCCAGACCTACTGTCGTGGTAGATTTCCCTTCCCCGGCCGGAGTCGGGGTAATGGCTGTCACCAGCACCAGCTTTCCCGGTTTCCGGTCTTCCACTTTGCGGATCAGATCGTAGGAAAGTTTGGCTTTATATTTTCCGTACAACTCCAGATCTTCCTGATCAATCCCCAATTTTTCCGCAATCTCCGTAACAGGCAGCATTTTTACCTGCTGGGCAATCTCGATATCAGACAACATGGCAACTCCTCCTTTTCTTCTTCCTCTCCCTGTAATTTCTTTATAACGTAACTAAATTTATATGTGCGCTTTTCGATACCGCTACCGTTTGCGTTTACCTTTCTATTATACCCTAAAATCTCATTTACCGAAACCAAATTTCTATTTTTGTTCCGGGCTGCACTTCCGTACCGCCAGAAGGTTTCTGTTTATAGGCTTTTCCGGAACCGTAAGGTTCCAGTACCAGATTTCCTTTTTGCAGTTCTCCGGTAATCGCCCGGGCGTCGAAACCGGAAAAGTCCGGCACGATCCAGTTATTTCCTTTTTGTTTCAAGGCAGGCAGCGACTTGGGCGTTTCCACTCGCTGTCCCGGTTTTACGTGGGCTTCAAAGCTGGGCAGGCCTTCGCTGTTGCTGGGCTGTATGCCCTTGGCCACCAGGATCTGCTGCAAGGTGTCGCGGAAAATAGGCGCGGATACCTGGGAGCCGTAGAATGCGCCCCGGGGTGTATCCAGCATGACCAGCATGGCATACTGGGGCTTGTCCGCCGGTACAAAGCCTACAAAGGAAGCGATGTATTTCCCCGGTGCATACCCGCCCTGTTCGGCGATCTTCTGGGCGGTACCTGTTTTTCCTGCAATCCGGTAGCCTTTGATCCGGGCTGTTTTACCGCCGCCCTCGCTGACCACTTTTTCCATCATGGTACGCATCTGGGCCGCCACTTCCGGCTTAATCACGTTCCGCACCACCTGCTTTTTGCCTTTGCGGATCACTTCGCCGTTAGGGGCCACGATGCGGTCGATGATGTAGGGCCGCAGCAGTTCCCCGCCGTTGGCAATAGCGCAGATGGCCCGCAGTTCCTGCAGCGGCGTCACCGCAATGCCCTGCCCGATAGCCAGGGTGGCAATATCCGGCTCATACATGTTCTTCGGATCGTACAGGATCCCGTCTTCCTCGCTGGGCAGCTCGATGCCGGTGGCAGTGCCGAACCCGTATCGTTTGGCCCACTCGATTTCCCGCTGGGCGCCCAGTTTCATGCCCAGCTGCACCATGCCGGTGTTGATGGAGTACTTGATGATATCTTCAAATTTGCACATCCCCATGCCCGAGCCGTCCCAGTTGCTGATGACACGGTCCGCAATGCGGATGGAGCCTGTATCGTTGATGGGCGTATCCGGCGTTACAATACCTTCCGACAGGCCCATGGTGCCAACGATAGGTTTAAAGACGGACCCCGGTTCGTAAATAATGGAGATGGCCCGGTTCAGCCAGTTGACGGCCGGGTACTTCCCAAAATGATTGGGATCGAACGTGGGCCGGCTGCCCATAGCCAGGATCGCCCCGGTATGGGGATCCATGATCAGCACCGCGGCAGCTGCCGCATTGGTCCGTTTCATGGCGTCATCCAGCGCGTCTTCGATGACAAACTGCATCTTGCTGTCGATGGTCAGATACACGGTGGCCACCTGGATCTTTTCCCGGTTCTCTTCCAGATCCGTGTCCTGGTCGGCAATAGTGCGGCCCATGGCGTCCACCATTTTTGTCTGGCGCATCTCCGCGCCTTTCAGAATGCTGTCCAGAGCCAGTTCCAGTCCGGAAAGCCCGCTGTCGTCCGTTCCCACAAAGCCCAGTACCTGGGCTGCCATGGATTTTTTCGTATAATAGCGTTTGCTTTCGGCAATAAAATGCAGGCCCGGCAGTTTATTTTCTTTAATAATCTTTACGACCTGTTCATAGTCTTTCGGTTCCAGCATACGCTTGACCCAGACAAACTGGCCTTTCAGTGTAAATTCTTCATACAAAGCGTTTTCGCTGATGTTCAGAACCGGCGCCAGTTTCTTGGCCGCGATCCGGGGGATGTCCCGGTATTCTGTCTTCTCTTTGCCGGGTTTGGCGCTCTTGTTCATCTCATCGGGATTCACATACAGGGAATGCACCATGATGCTGACCGCCAGTTCTTCCCCGTTCCGGTCCACGATCCGCCCCCGGGGCGTATGCCGTTTGATCTTGTCTGTAACCTGTATGGTAGCCCGTTTCCCCAGCTCCGTGCCGCTGACAATCTGAATCCACAGCAGCTTGATGGCCACGGCAATGAACATGAACAGAATCAGACCGCCCAGAAACAACAGACGGTTCCGGCTGTCCTGTAACGTAAACTTGATTCGTTTCATTCGAAGGGCCTCCTGTTCCGGTTCGAGGAGACCACCCGCAGCCTGTTCTCCTCCGTAGGGGGAAGGCCGGCCGCAATGCGTTCTTCCATAGTCTCCCGGGCGCTTTCATTCCGGTATACCGCTACGACAAGCCCCAGGGTAAACATATTGGCAATCAGGGATGTACCGCCGTAACTGATAAACATCAGCGGCACGCCGATAACCGGAAACAGACCGGTGACCATGGCCATGTTGGCCGCAGCCTGCCCGATCAGGAACAGGGTAGCTCCGGCTACCAGCATGTATCCTCTCCGGTCTTTCGCATTCATGGCGATGGTAACCATGGCCCAGGCCATGATCACAAAGCAGGCGATTAAAAACAGCGCGCCGATATAGCCCCATTCCTGGCAGAAAATGGCAAAGGCAAAGTCCGTATGGGCTTCCGGCAGGAAAAAGAATTTACTGGAACCCTGTCCCCAGGGCAACCCCGTCAGCCCGCCGCTGCCAATGGCCATCAGGGACTGTGTCATCTGATAGCCTCCGCCCTGGGGGTCTTGCCACGGATCCCACCAGAGAAAGATACGGGCCCGGCGGTAGGGCGCCATCATGGCCAGAGCGCAGATCAGTACGCCAAGCCCTCCCAGAGACAAAATCTGCATTTTGGGAATTCCTGCCAGTACATACATGCCCAGCATCAGCGCAAACACAATGGTAGCGGTTCCCATATCCGGCTGCAGGAAAATCAGGGCCGCAAAAACCAGGGAAATAATCAGCGCCTGATTCGACGGATACCCTAAAAGGCTGACCCGCAGGCCCCGTTGCAGCCGGTCTCCCAAAAAAGACGCCGCCATCAGGATGACCGAAACCTTGGCCAGTTCCGATGCCTGCAGAGAAAAGCCGCCGATATAGATCCAGCGCCGGGAACCGTTTACCACGGTTCCGATTCCCAGTGTCGCCGCCAGCAAAACTATGGTAATGCCGGCAACGACCATATAAAACCGTGGGCTCATCAGCCGTTTATAGTTCACCTGAAAGGCCGTGACGCAGAACACCAGTCCGCCGGCTGCCGCGTATCCCAGATACCGGACCAGGAAGTGGTAGGGATTTCCGGTCATAGCCTCCGCCCTGACGAAGCTGGCGCTGAACACATTCACACAGCCGATGACCATCAGCAGGATCATCAGCGTAATAATGGCGTCTTTGGGATTTTCCCATAACATGAATCGTTCTCGCATAATGTGTGTTAGTATCCTCGTATTATGACGGGCTTTCTTCCGGACGGATATTCCTGGGGGAACGGGTAACCACTTTTCCCGAGTTTTCCGTAAAAACGGCTTCGCAATAGTTTATGGGTGTTCCCATCCCGCTGAATTTTTTCTCGTATTCCGTCTGGACTTCATTCCGATAGCTGCTGTGATGCAGATCATAGGAAAGCCCGTGGATCTCCAGTCCGAATTCTTTAAATTCTTCCACGGAAAAATCAAACAGCTTCCGGTTATCCGTTTTAAAGAACAACCGTCCGCCGACACCCAGCAGCTTCAGGTACAGGCCCAGAAAGTTCCGGTGGGTCAGGCGGCGTTTCGCCTGCTTCGCCTTGGGCCAGGGGTCGCTGAAATTCAGGTAGAGTGTTTTGATTTCTCCCGGTGCAAACCAGTCTTCCATATACGCTGCGTCCCCATTGAGGATCACCAAGTTGTCCATCCCCGCTTCCATCGCTTTGCGGGCCGGATAATAGGAAATGTCAAACTGGGTCTCGATGCCGATAAAGGCTTTTTCCGGGTGCAGCGCAGCCATTCCCGTAATAAAGCCGCCTTTTCCGCAACCGATTTCCAGACAGATCTCTTTGCCCGGAAACCGTTCCTGCCAGCGGCCTTTAAACCGTTCTATATGTTCCCTGTACAAAAAGCCCGCCTCGATCACTTCCGGCATTGCTTTTTCGATCCAGGGTTTCTTTCGTAAGCGCATGTGTCAGAGTTCCTTTAGTTTTTCTTTTCTGCCGAACCCGGTCCCAGATTATATTTTTTCAGATACCGGTACAGGGTTACGCGGCTGACGTCCAGCATGGAGGCCAGTTTGGAAATATTGCCGCCGGCGGATTTCCATACGGAGATAAAGGCATCTTTATCATATTTCCAGGATTTTTCCATGGTTTTGTCTACCGGCATCTTGATATCTTCCGCTTCAATGAGGCTGCCGGGCACATGGAAGAAAGCCCGTTCGATCACGCCCTGCAGCTGTTTGATGTTGCCGGGCCAGCTGCAGCCGGTCAGCATCTTCAGCGCTTCCGGGCTCAGATGTTTCTGGGGCATGTTGTACTGGGCGCTCATTTCCGCCAGGATATGGTTGGCCAGCACGGAAATGTCCTTCACCCGTTCCCGCAGCGGCGGGATACGCATGACCGTATCCAGTACCATTTCAAACAGTTGGCGGCTGAACAGCCCTTTGTCTGCCAGACGTTTCAGGTTGCTGTCGCAGGCTGCGATTACACGGATATTCAGCTTTTTCCGTTCATGAGATCCCGGCACGGGCAGGCCGTTCCGCAAAACGTCCGCCAGCCGGTCCCCTAAGCTGACCGGCAGTTTTTCCACTTCATCAATAAACAGGGTTCCCCCCATGGCCAGCTCCAATTTCCCTGCTGTCGGCGGATTATCACCGTCCGGCCTGCCGAAAAATTCTTCTTCCATCGCCTTGGGGGACTCGTCCGAACATTTCACAACGATAAGGGGAGCCGCCGCCCGGGCGCTGGCCTGATGGATACCGTGAGCGAGACGCTGTTTACCGGTACCCGGCTCGCCCTGCAGCAAAATATTGTTGTCCGCCCTGGCGATCCGCGTCGCTTTGTGCTGCAGCGCCAGAAACTCCGTCGTTTCGCCTACCATGCTGTACAGGCTGTACCGGCTGCTGTAACCGGTGGCGTGGGCAATGGTGGTCTTTAAATCCTCAATGGACATGGAAAGGAGCACGGCCCCTTCCACGTTTTGACCCAGCCGGACAGGCAAAGCCGTTGTTATATCCTCATAAGTGCGATCCGCAGTGATCCACGGTATTTCACGGCGGTACGCCGGTTTCCCTGCCAAAGCCTGCCGTACCGGAATATGTTCATAGTTCAGGAACACATCCGAAAGAGAACTCTTCCCGTCTAACCGTTTCTTCCCGTTTTCGTTGCAATACTGTATCTTTTCATCCCGGTTCAGCCAGTACACGCTGACCGGAAGCTCGTTCAGGATCATCTTCTGCACGTTCCAATAGATCAGCATCTCCAGATACTTCTCCACGGAATATTTCATGGTCATCAGCAGCGACAGCAGGAGGTCGTAGGGAAGTTCACTCTGGTCTACCGAGCAGAATGACAGGATATAACGGATTTTTCCCTGCACACAGATCGGCGCGCTGCAGGCATCCCCGTTATGGCTTTCCCGGATCCACATTTCCGGTCCGAACATCAGGAACGGTACGTTATGTTCCCGGGCAACACTGATACTGGACGTTCCGATATCGCTTTCCAGTACGCGCATTCCCTGGATATCATCCATGACGCGCTGGAAAAAGGGCATGGCATAATTTTTGATTATGTAGCCCTCGCTGTCGATCAGCAGCATACTGAGGTTATGGGAGTTAAAATGCTGTTTATTCTGTTCATACAGCCCGTCCACATACTCCACGATATGCGCGTGGGTTTTCTGATGTTCCAAAACCTGTTCCCGGGTCAGACGGTTGACCCGGGGCATGGTTTCATGGGGCAGACGGAGATTCCGGCAACGCTGCCAGGATTCCGCCACCCACGGATGCACGTTGGGATCCACGATGCCGTCATCCATGAATTTATTATAATATGCCGTTAGTTTTTCTTTATTTCTTTTTTCTCGAATCATTGCAGATTCCCTCTCTCTCCCCATTCATCTGTTTCAGCGGCTGCGGTCGTTACCGGTCAGGATCCGACGGGCCGTATAGTATCGCGGTCCCCAGTAGCTGTCAGTTAAATTGCTGAGCATGATGCCTCTGGAACTGGTTGCGTTCCAGAACAGGTTATTGCCGGCATAGATCCCTACATGGGACGCGCCGGGTTCGTATGTGGTGAAGAATACAAGGTCTCCCGGTTTCAGATTCTTCTTGGAAACAAACTTGCCTTCCCGCGCCTGGGTGTCCGCCGTACGCGTCAGGCGTATCCCGTGTTTGGCAAACACATACTGTACATATCCGGAGCAGTCAAAGCCTCGCGGTGTGGTTCCGCCAAACACGTACGGCACGCCTTTGTACTGGGCCGCCGTTTTCAGGATTTTGGTGCTGGCCACATTGCCGCCGTATTCCTTGGCTTCCGCCTGCCATTTCAGTTCTTCATAGGTCGCATTATCCAGGTTTCCGGTTTCTTTCAGTTTATATTTTTTCTGGAACTTGCGCAGGGCTTTGCGTGTCGCTTTGGTAAACTGCCCGTTTGTTTCGCCGGGATCAAAGCCAAGTTTCTGCAGGTATTGCTGCGCCTGTTTGACTTTCCATCCCTTGTCCCCCACCTTATAAACCGCTTTTACCTGTTCCGGCTTTGCCGGTTTCTTCGCTTTCGTTGTCTTTGCCGGGGCAGCCGGTTTCACCGAATCAGGCTTTTTCGTTTCCAGACCGGGCGGTTTTGTCGGCAATTTGGCTGTTGCCGGTTTTACCGTTGGTTTTGGGGTCGCCGGCTTCGGTGTGGCCGGTTTCGGTGTTTCCGCTTTGGGCGCTGCCTGGGTAGGCGGCGTCGCCGGCTTCGGGGTGGCCGGTTTCGGAGCCTCCGCTTTGGGCGCTGCCTGGGTAGGCGGCGTCGCCGGCTTCGGTGTGGCCGGTTTCGGTGTTTCCACTTTCGGCGCTGCCTGGGTAGGCGGCGTCGCCGGCTTCGGTGTGGCCGGTTTTGTCTTCACCGCCACATCGTGAGGCATCTCTTTGGGTACAGGCTGACTGCCCGTGATACGCGTGCCGTCCGCCCGGTGGGGCATATTGGTAATCATCGGAGCCGCAAACAGCTGCGACCCCCAGCCCAGATACAGAGATGCCACCAGTCCGGCAGCCACCGTTTTGGCAATCCTTCTTCGTAATCCTTTATACTGCATACAATTCACGTACGATACACACTGCTGTCAGGTGTATCTTCCTCACTCTATCAGTCTTAGTACAATTCTCATCAATACCTGTCGTCGTTATAAACATCCCAGGTTTTCAGCTTATCCAGTTCTTCTGCTGCCATTTGCACTTCCACCAGCAGCCGTTCTTTATCTTTCGGCAGGTTGCCAGCAAAATTGGCATAATTGGAAACGTGATTGCTCCGGAATATCGTATGGCAGTGTTCCGGCAGCTCCACATGTTCCAGAATCCGGTGCAGCTCGTGCATCAGACCGCCCGGGGAAAGAGGATGAAATTCCCCCCGCTCAAACTGCTCTTTCAGTTCGCTGCCCCGATACAGCATCAGGCACAGGGCGCTCAGCATGGTAGGCTGTATCTGGCTGATCGCTTTCGCCGTTTCCAGTGCGTGGCGTTCGCTGCCTTCCACGCCTGCGATTCCCAGGATGATCATGATGGAAAGCTTCATGCCGGCTTCAACCACACGCCTGCCTGCCTCAATGGACTGGGGCCCGTCCACGCCTTTGTTCACGGCTTTCAATGTGACGGAGTCGCCGCTTTCCATGCCATAGTACAGGAGTTTCAGCCCGGCTTCACGCAGCTGTACCAGTTCTTCCGGCGTTTTCCGCAGAATATCCTTGGGCGCCGCATAGGAAGAGACCCGCTGCAAATGGGGGAAATACTGCTTCAGCGCATGCAGGATACGCAGCAGGCGGTCCGTGCTCAAAACCAGCGCATCGCCGTCAGCCAGAAAGACCCGGCGTACACCGTCCCGGTTGTAGGAATAAGCCAGCGCCATTTGCCGGGCGATTTCTTCATCGGTCAGCACCTGAAAGGGTACGCCCCGGTACATATTACAGTATGTGCATTTATTATGGGCACAGCCCCGGGTCACCCGCAGGATAAAACTGTTCGCCTCACTGGGAGGACGGAACACAGGGGTATCGTAATTATCAAAAAACATCAGCGTTTCCTTTTCTGTGAGAAAAAATTTACATTTTTCAAAAAACCGTTCTGTATCTTATAACATTTAAAACACTTTTCTAAAGTATTATATAACATTTTACACTTCATTGTAAACTTCTTTACATTCATTTTTATGAAGAATTTGCAAACTTCCCCCGTTCACAAAAAAGACGTTTTTTTATGATACTATGTGACAAGAACGGGAAAATGTAATACAATCTTAAGGAATCACAGATTCCTTACATCGGAGACACGCAATGAAAAAAGTATGTACGCTGTTGCTGCTGTTTTGTTTACTCGTTACTGCAGCCTGCAGCAAACCGCAGACAACCGAAAAAAGCATTCGCCTGAAAGGCAAGACGGAAGCCGTCCTGTATACAGTCAAGGCGCCGGTGGACGGAGAGGTCCGCGGCCTGATCCTGGAACCGGGGGAGCGCATCCGCAAAGGGCAGCCCCTCTTCGGCCTGGGGACTCAGGACGAGAATCCGGAAGTGGGGAAAGCCGCTGCCGAACTGGCCAAAGCCCAGGCCCGTCTGAACAACGCCACCCAGGGGAACAAGGAAGCCGGCCGCGCTTCTGCCGCTGCCGAACTGCAAAGCGCCCGGGCCGAAGTGCAAAACGCCGAACAGAATTATACTAAGATGGAACGTCTGTACAAAGTGGGTGGCATCAGCCGTGTCCGGCTGCAGCAGGCAGAGCTGAACCTGCAAAGCGCCCGGGCCACGCTTGCCGCTGCACAGGCCCGCTACGAACAGGCCAGCCGCTCGTACACCCCGGAAGAGCTGGCTGAACTGGAGCAGCAGGTGCAAAAGAACCGGACGGCCTACGACGCTGCCGTCCTGACCGTGGAAGGCAGTGAAATTGTCAGCCCCGCCACGGGTACTGTCCGGCAGATCTTAGCCAAAAACGGGGAAGCGGTAAAAAAAGAACAGCCTGTCATGCGGATCCTGTCTGCCACAGACTGTACGATCAAAATCACGACCGGACTCACAGACTCCCGGCTTGCCGAAGGAATGGAAGCCAGTGTGAGCGCCGCCGGAAGTAAAAAAGAATTTCCTGCCGTCATCCGCAAAATCGAACAGAACACCGTCACGCTCTTCTCCGGCAAAAAACCGGAAGAGCTGCCGGAAAACGCCACAGTGGAAGTCACCATTACTTTGAAAAACGCTAAACCGTAACCCCTCACCAAAACAAAAAACTCCTGCCGCTATGACAGGAGTTATTTTTTATTGGAGCGGGCAATGGGAATCGAACCCACCTCTAAAGCTTGGGAAGCTTTCATTCTACCAATGAACTATGCCCGCAGGAAGAAACTGTTTCTATTAGTTACTGTAAGATTTTAGCACGTTTTTTCCATTTTGGCAACACCGGAGCAACAACATTTACTCAGCGTCTCCTTAAAACGCGCCTGCCATTTGGAATAATAAAATCCAGCCAAACAACGTAATACCGGAAAAAGCGGAAGAAAGAACCACACTGTTTCCGGCCAGTACCGCATTGCTTCCCAGCTGCTGCGCCATGGCAAAGCTGGCCACGGCGCAGGGCGTCGCAAAAATACAGATCAGGGTCACAAAATCAACACCCCGGAAGCCCATGATGTACGCTGTGCCCAGCACTACTGCCGGTATTACCACCAGACGCCCCAGCACTACGATGACCAGGTTGCGTTTTTCTTTACTGATTTCCCCGAACCGGAACGAAGCCCCCAGAATCAGCAGCGCCACCGGAGAAGTGCAGGATGAGATCTGGCGGATCGGTTTTAAGACAGGTTCCGGCACCGTAATTCCCAAAAGCATAAATGCCGCGCCCAGAATGCCGCCGATGATCATGGGGTTTTTCAGCACGACCCGGAGAGTCTCCGGCAGGAAAAATTTTCCGTTGCCCCGGAAATGTTCCAGAAAGAAGATACTCACCGTATTATAAATCGGGGAAATGAATGCGATCATCATCGTGGGTACCGCAAGGGCTTCCGAGCCAAAAATGTTTTCCACCAGGGGGATGCCCAGCAGCACAAAATTGCTGCGGAACAGCGCCTGCAGCATGGCGCCTCTGGATCGGTTGTCTTTCTCCACCGTGCATACGACCACCGCGGAAATCAACAGCATGACGAACAAAGAGACCACCGTAAATATGATCAGCCGCGGACGCAAAGCCGTGGCAAGCGTCGTCGTATACATGTTATAAAACATCATGCAGAAAAAGAAGATCCGGAAGATCATCGAATTCACATGCTGTAATTCGGTGTCCGTCAGCATTTTCTGCCAGCGGATATAAATCCCCACTCCGATCAGGAGAAACAGGGGTATGATCGCCTTTATCGCAACAATCAGATGTTGCTCCATGATTCCACATCCTCAAATAAAACACTGCGCAAACAATCAGTCAACACACGCTGACCGGCGGTAACAAAAGCCTGAATCAGATTCTCTTTCCACTGGTTCAGGCTTTTGAAGCATTTACGTATTTTTTTATCCCAGCAGCAATTTGTCGCTGGCCATTCCGTCGCCGCTTGCCTTTTCGAACATGGCCAGCAGGTCGGCAATCTTCAGGTTTTTCTTTTCTTCGCCATCCACATCGATCAGCACCCGGCCCTCATGCATCATGATCAGACGGTTGCCGAAACGCAGGGCGTCCCGCATGTTATGGGTGATCATCAGGGTCGTCAGGTGATCCCGTTTTACGATCGTATCCGTCAGCTCCAGGACTTTTTCCGCTGTCTTCGGATCCAGCGCCGCCGTGTGCTCATCCAGCAATAATAATTTCGGTTTTTTAATGGTCGCCATCAGCAGCGTCAGCGCCTGCCGCTGGCCGCCGGACAGCAGGCCCACGTGGGCGGTCATCCGGTCTTCCAGACCCAGGTTCAGTTCTTTCAGCATTTCATAAAACCGGTCATGCTGCTCGCTGGTGCTGCTCCATCCCAGACCGGGGAACTGCCCCCGACGGGATGCGATGGCCAGGTTTTCTTCAATCATCATACCGGCCGCCGTCCCCAGCATGGGATCCTGGAACACCCGTCCGATGTACCGGGCCCGTTTATGCTCCGGCTCTTTCGTAATATCCACGCCGTCGATGACGATGCGGCCCTTGTCAATGGGCCAGACACCGGCAATGGCATTCAGCATGGTGGACTTGCCGGCCCCGTTGCTGCCGATCACCGTGGTAAAATCTCCCGGTTTCAGATGCAGGGTGGTGTCCACAAGAGCCCTTTTTTCATTAATCGTTCCGGGGAAAAATGTTTTATAAATATGTTCAACCTGTAACATCAGCGCGCCACCTTTCTGCCCTTGAACTTCGCCTTGATCAGCGGCATGGACAGTGCGACAGCCACCAGCACGGAAGTAAAGAGCTTCAGATCGTTGGGCGGCATGCCCATCTGCAGTACCACGGCAATGACGATACGGTACACAACAGACCCCAGCACTACGGAGATCATGCAGTTTTTAAAACTGCGGGTGCCGAACAGCACTTCGCCGATGATGACTGACGCCAGACCGATTACGATGGTGCCTACGCCCATGCCTACATCCGCAAATCCGTTGTTCTGTCCGACCAGCGCGCCGGAAATGGCAATCAGGGCATTGCTGATGATCAGTCCCAGAATGATGGTCATATCCGTATTCACGCCCTGGGCCCGGATCATCTGCTGGTTGAAGCCGGTCGCACGGATCGCCGCGCCGATTTCCGTCCCAAAGAACCAGTACATGCCGATGCCGATGACCAGTGTTGCCGTCAGCCCTACCGCAAAGGTGGTCTGGGCATTATTCAGGCCCATCGCCTTCTGGGTAAACGTAAACACCGTATCCACGCCTAATAAGGATAAATTGGCTTTGCCCATGATGCGCAGATTGACGGAATACAGCGCAATCATGGTAAGGATTCCCGCCAGCAGTGCAGGGATTTTCATTTTTGTCGTCAGGAAGCCCGTTACCGCGCCGGCCAGCATGCCTGCCACCGCTGCCGCCAGAATCGCAGTGCTGACGCTGTGGCCGGTCGCCATCAGCGTAGCCGCCGTAGCCGCTCCCAGCGGAAAACTGCCTTCACAGGTCAGGTCCGCCAGATCCAGTACACGAAATGTCACATACACGCCAAGGGCCATAACAGCCCACAACAAACCTTGTGCCACAGTGGACACAGCCAGGTTACTCATAAAACATTGACCTCGAATTCTTTGTAAAATTAAACTGCTAAATTAAAACTGTTACATACAAAAAGGAACGGATCCGTTTGTTACGACGGATCCGGCCCTGCCTGTCACCATCAGATTGGAGGAACTGTTTACCCGCAACACAACATGTTTGCCGGTTCAAACGGTATGCAATACAGTTTTTCAGTTCCCGATACACGCAAACAGATTACTTAATTACTTCCGCGCCTTTCAGCAGCTCTTCCGGAATCTTGATACCCAGCTGGTTCGCTTTCTTCTGGTTCACAACAGCCTTGAACTGCTTCTGGGAACGGATGGCCATATCCTGGGGTTTTGCTTTGCCGTTCAGGATTTCCGCCGCCATGGCGCCGGTCTCTTCGCCCAGCATGTAATAATCAATGCCCAGCGTGATCAGGCCGCCGGCCTTTACTTCACCGGGTTCCGCGCAGATAACGGCCAGCTTGGCTTCATCGGTCACCTTGCACAGGGTAGGCATGGCGGAAGCCATGATATTATCAGTAGGAATATACAGGGCATCAACCTTGCCGATCAGGCTGTGGGCAGCCTGCTGGATATCGTTAACGGTGGAAACGGTAGCTTCCTTAATCGTCAGGCCTTTTGCCGCCGCTTCTTTTTTCAGGATTTCAACCTGGATCTGGCTGTTTACTTCACTGGAGCAGTAAATAACGCCTACATTCTTGGCAGCGGGAACCACTTTCTGCAGCAGTTCGACCTGTTCTTTGATGGGGTTCATGTCCGTGGTGCCAGTAACGTTCGTGCCCGGTTTTGCCGGATCTTTCACCAGTTTTGCGGATTTATAATCGGTAATGGCCGTACCCACGATGGGAATCTCTTTCGTTGCGTTGGCCACAGACTGCGCGGAAGGCGTAGCAATGGCGCAGATCAGATCCACTTTATTGTTGACAAACCGGTTGGCAATGTTCTGCAGGTTAGACTGGTCTGCCTGGGCATTCTGCCGGTCAAAGGTAATATTTTTTCCTTCGGTAAAGCCCTTTTTGGCCAATCCGTCCACAAAACCTTTATTGGCAGCATCCAGCGCAGCATGCTCTACCAGCTGTACGATACCTACATTAAATTTTTTTTCCGCTTTCGGCGCCGGCTTTTTATCTCCGCCGCCGCAGCCGGCCATCCCTACAGCCAGCGTCAGCATCAGGGCTGCCGTCAATGCTTTCATTTTAGAACCGGATAATTTAAACATTTTCCCTCATTTCCTTCCCTCATTTTTTGTACAGTTGAAAGCAAAAAAAGTAATGCAATTCCATGTATGTGTTTTACTTATAACTATACATCCTATATTGTAAGCGCAAAAGCCAATAAAGTAAATAGTTTTTAAATAATTCTGTCCTCATATCTGCCATAAATCATCATTTTATATATAAAAGCTGTAAAAAAAGTAACGGTTACGACCCGATCCATCCGAAAGAACGCTTGCAAAACCTGTGTATTCATACTATATTTATTACAGGTGTAAATTGCGCCTGCCATAAATGCAATTTTTTAATGAAAAAGATATTGCAATAGAATTCCTGTAAAACCGGCGCAAGACCAGCAGCGGATAAGTTGCTTACACTCTTTTTGATTAAAATTTTTAATGAAGGAAATACTGATTAGGAAAGGATGGTACCTATGCTGAAACGGATTTTACTCTGCCTCGCTGTCTTACTGCTGTTCGCCTCCCAGGCCTTTGCGGAAAACTGGACCTATCTGGGACGTTACGCAGTTAAGAACAACCCGGTCTATGTAAATACGACGGACGCGCTGATCCTGAATCACCTGTTCCCCTGTACATCCCAGCCTGCGAATAACTATCAGCAATACGATGTCTATTACTTCCATGACCACAAGGACGATGTCCGGACCGTAAACGATTTCGTCAACCTGATTTCGGTTCCCATCAAGGCCAAGATCGTTCCCCTGAACATCTACGGGAAACCCATGCTCAGCGACGGCGTGTTCTGCGGCCAGATCTATTCCGACGTCAAGATCACCAATGCAGGTGTCTTCGAGGTCCGTCCCATTGCTTTTTCCATCAGGGATTCCGTCAGCGGGAAGACCATTTTCCGGACTGAAGGCGAAATGCAGGGACAAGTTCTCGTGGCCGACTCTGCGGCGCAGAAAATCGTAGCCGTCACCGCTCCCCATAAAGACTGGAAAACGACCATCGGCGGGATGCCCCTGTCCATGTTAATGAAAGAGAACTGAAGTGTAAAGGAATGTGTTTTAACTTATGAGCATAGAGATTATCAAACAACTGGCTATTTTAATCATCGGCTTTGCCCTGTTGGTAAAAGGGGCCGACCTGTTTGTGGACGGTGCCTCCGGCATCGCTAAAAAGTTTGGCATTTCGGAACTGATCATCGGGCTTACCATTGTCGCCATGGGCACCAGCGCACCGGAAGCGGCGGTGTCTATTGCAGCGGCAGCCAAAGGAAGCGCCGGTATCTCCATCGGTAATGTCATCGGCAGCAACATTATGAACATCTTTATCATTCTGGGTGTTGTGGCTGCCATCACCCCGTTAAAGATAGAACGTTCTACCGTCCGTTACGAGATGCCTTTTACTATCATTGTCACCGTACTCTTTGTACTCATGGGCAGAGACGGCCTCATCACCAGAGTGGACGGCGCGCTCTTATGGGCAGGCCTGCTGCTTTACATCGCCTATCTGCTTCGCCAGGCCAAACAAAAACCGGCAGAGGTTCCCGCACAGGCTGAAACAGCGGTCCAAAAAACAGAAGGAACCGGTTCGCCTGAAGCGGTTGCGGAAACCGCAGCAGATGTTCCGACTGCCGATACCGAAGCAGGCGTCACACCTGCCGCAGCTACAGAAACCGGGGAAGCAGTTCCCGCAGAATCCCCTTCCATCTGGAAGCTTATCGCCCTTACCATCGTGGGCCTTGCCGTGATCCTGGTCAGCAGCGACTACGCCGTGGACGCCGCTGTTGCCCTGGCCAAAATTTTTAACATCAGCGACCGGGTCATCGGCCTTACCATCGTAGCGCTGGGCACTTCCCTGCCGGAACTGGTGACTTCGGTCACAGCAGCGCTCCGGGGCAATGCGGATCTGGCGGTAGGCAACGTGGTGGGCAGCTGTATTTTTAACCTGCTGTTTGTATTAGGCACTTCCGCCCTGATTCTTCCCATCCCCTGCGCCCCCAATTTCCTCAGCGACGCTTATGTGGCCGTGGGCGCCACCGTACTGCTCCTGCTCTTCGGTTTCACCCAGATGAAGATTGTCCGCTGGGAGGGCGTGCTGCTGGTAGCCTGCTATGTGGCCTACGCGTATGTAGCATTGGTTTGAGAATTGCGATGCATGAGTGCATTTATAAATATCTTTTTACTGTTTCCAATGTAAGGAAACCCTGATTCATTCGTTTCTCTTTCGTCTCATAAAAAAAGCCGGACTGAAGCAATTCCATTTGTAAAACTTCAGTCCAGCTTTTTATTTTTTTAGGAGACGCTGATTAAAAAGAGTAAAAAAAATGGTGATCCATCCGCGACTCGAACGCGGGACACCCTGATTAAAAGTCGGATGCTCTACCGCTGAGCTAAATACCCGTCTGGGGAGAAGGAGAGGAATCGAACCTCCGTAACCTGAGCCACAATCAGGCGCACTACCATTGTGCTACCGACTCCATAATTCTAGGAAAATTTAACTGTTCCATCGAACATGTGTAATTCTACCACAGCCAGACGGGCGTGTCATTCTACCAGTAGTAGCAATCTATTCTGCTATCCGCAATTGTTTCTATCACAGAACGGCGCTGCGTTACAGAAGCTCTGACACTTGATGCCGTCCCAGGTTTCACGTTTAGAGCAGGCAGCAGGCATATTTCCTGTAAGGATTGCCTGCTCTATTCTTTCCTTCTTAGCCTTAAACCATAATCTCAGCCAGTGGTTACTGATTTTATTCAGCTTTACGGTATAAATCGGCCTATAGATATGTCTGTCTTCAGCTGAACGGGTACTGTAATCACGGATCAGCATCTGGATATACATGCCGTCAACTTTATAGCCAGCTTCTTCTAGCAGCATACGATAAAAGTTCTGCTGTAAGGTCCACTCCCATACGTCCCGTCTGCAGTCCTCACTCCAGACCTTGACCGTCTTATATTTAGGCTGACCCTTCTTGGCACCGACCTTATATACTTCGCCTGTATCTACCTGCTCAGTCTTATAGCCATATCCCAGTGCCTTCATGGCTTTATAGCTGGTAGTCACCTTATAATCGCAGATGACGTTCTCGTAGTCATTGAAGATATGCCCGTAGGCGTCAATCTGGCCGGTTGCTATATCGTTTTCAAGCCTGGTCTCCGTCATTATTCCCTGTGCCTTAAGCGCTGCAAGCTCCTGAGCCTTATGTACTGCCGTACCGAAGGTAGAAAATACTAAACTCATCGGATCAATAGCATAGTCATTGATTTTCATGAGATAGCTTTCACGGGCTCCACGGATAAGCTCCGTAACCGAGAACCTGTCAAGCTTTCTGTCCCTGCAGCCGGCAGCAAGGCTGTAAAGTGTAGGTCTTGCAATGCAGGCATGCCCGTAGACACATCCTGCAAGACATTGTTCTATTGTAACCTGTTCGCCGTTAGGGCATATAAAATTTTTAGCTGTCATAATTATTCCTCCTTGACATTCAAATTTCATATTATACCTTCGAAAACAAAACACGCTTTCCAGACACGATTTAGGTATTAGCTACCTATCAGTGTTTGGAAAGCGTGTGATTTTACTTCCACATTCTCTGCATAATTTCGCTTTTGAGGAAAAATTTGATTTTATCTTCAGTTTTTACAGGATGAAGTTTATCTCTTGCGACAAGATCACTTATATTTTGCCTGGTACAGTTAAGCAGTTTCGCTGCTTCAGCTGTACTGATAACCCTATTGGCTAAAAAGCTGATAAAGTCATCCATACATAACGGAATATTTATTCCGATATCATAAAGTACCGAGTCTGGTATTACTGCATTTTCTCCCCAGTATATACTATATCCTCCCGTTTGAACAGACACTCTATCAAACAATGCTTTTGAAGCTAAAACAGGCTTAAAAAATCTATCATCTTTCTTAAGGTTATTGATATCGCAACGCTTTACCTCTCCGTTTCTGAAGAAAACCAAAAGACTGTTATTGTTTAGCGGTATAACATCCTCTACCTTTTTTGCATATCGTTCACCAAATTTCTTTAGCACAACGGCTTCGTCTATGGGAACAAGATAATAACTGTCTTGTGCACATCTACCATGACCTAACATCAGCAAATCAAATTCATTATATTCTGTAAGAGCATTATCTTTTAATACCTGACCAAGATTTTGTCTGTCTGTCGGTACAATCCTTTGTTGAACCCACAGCCTGCTCCAGTATGAATTTATCGTTTTATAACCTTTTTTTGCAAAAGATGCTAAAAGGAGCGGTGTCTCCCAGGGGTCTGCATCATCTGGCAACTCAATATAGAAGCGTTTATCTGCTTCATAGTAAATCAAGTAAGCTAAATCTTTATTGCTGTATTCTTCCTCATCCCTGATTGCAAATACCTTCATAAACCTGCCACCTTTTCCATATCATAGCCCATATTTTATCACGCCATGGCTTTGGCAATATATCTTCCAGCCCTTCCATTAACAAAACCTCATCAGTTTCTTTTAAAGAGCTAAGCCTAGGACGTTTGTCTTTGGGTATAATTTTCAGGTTGCTAAGGACAGAATTGCTGCCGACACAGCACTGTACACGCAAATCTGACAGAACATCAAATTTTTGCAGTGCTTCTTCATCCATGCAACTGAAAGCCAGAGATAATCCGTGGTCAAAAAGAGGAGCCAAGCGCATGGTCTTTTTACGTCTATTCCTGAGCACTTCAATATTGGCTCCGTGTCTGTCCCTGTTTAAAATCAAATAATCTATAACCAGCATCTGATATATATATTCTTCCCAGCCCTGTCTTATACAGAACTCCAGTAGATTCTCACCGTTATTTCTTTCTGCTTGGAAGTATGCATCTAAAGCGATTTTGCTTTCTCCTGGTTCTTTGAAATCTTCGGACATACATACATAGGTATCAATGGCTTTATCGTCTAATACAATGTTGGCGTGTATGAGATTGTAAGCTAAATGCGGGATACCAAGTAAAGTTAGTAAGCGGTCAACAATAATTTCATTTATACTTTCATGTCCCACGATACCTTCTTCGATATTGTAATTAGATAGTTTATAATATTTTTTCTTCGTTCCGAAGTCATCGTAGGCTTTTAAAAACGAACCTGCGGTTCCTGAGGAATTTCTTATTTTAGTCCAGGATAAATAGGTCAAATCCTGTAAGTCTTTAATAATTTTGGCGTCCATTACTATCACCTCGCGATAATAAGTATAATAAATAACTTGACATATGTCAAGATATTTATTATACCACTTGTCATATGTCAAGTCGTGCCAAAATTCTACGCAACTTCTTTATTTTTTTCGATAAGTTTTCCGCAGTCAGGACAATATTTCGGGATTTCTCCGAAGAACTTTTTCCTGCATTCACGGCATAATTTTCTTTTAATGATTTTTCCCTCAGTAATGATAACTGTCGTTTTCTTTTCCATGATTCACCTCTTTATACATAATTCTTCTATAATTATTATGGTATTTTTATATAATTTTTCCATATAAATTATTCTAGCCATTCGTTTTCCATATCCACGTTGATTCCTACCTCACGTCTAAGTTCGAGGATACCAAGCTCAGTCGTTACTTCAAAGTCTTCGATATTTTCGCCTATCCTGATAAAGTCATAAGGATGATCTATATCGTCAAGCTCTTTAAGATAGTTCTTTAAAAACTCATACCTTTCTCAAATTATCCGTAACCCTTACGTCTTCCATGCTGGGCTTCGGGTCGCCTGACGGATGGTTATGGGCTATGATAAACGAGGTTCCGTTATGACGCATGACGCTCATCAGAATCTCACGCTGGCTTACTACGGTATTAACGGCAGAGCCTACCGAGACTACGTCCTTGCCTACTACCATGTTCTTGCAGTTAAGCGACAGGACCAGGAACATTTCTTTTTCAAGATACTGAAGCTCGGTTGCAAGATATAACGCAGTAGTAGCAGGATCGCTGAAGTGCTGCAGGTCGGGAAGCTTTCCTTTAGCCATCCGTCTGCCAAGTTCTACAGCTGCAGCCAGTCTTTCCCTGCATCTAGCAGTAAGCCCTGATGCTCTGTCCGGAATACCGTAAAGATTTGCAAGCGCTCTGTAAAGGTCAGGAGTCCTTTCAAGAAACCGCTTCACTGATTCTGTCTTGCCTATGATGAGCTCGATAAGTTCATCGTCACTAATCGATTTAATCTCTTCTCCCATGTGATAAAGAAGAAAACCATTTTACCCTGCAACCTGAAGAGATTGACAGCGTAAAATGGCTTGATTTTGACATATGCCTGGAATCCGTGAAAAATAATGCATTTCCACATTGCATAGACGTTGAAGAGCTTGAACTGCTCTATAAAAATATAATTTAACGGAGGATTTTAAAAGTAAGCTCTGCTGTTAAAGCTGAAGCTGCCAAGATTGAAATCCCTAAACCCAAAAAGACCAAAGCTAAAAAAGCCAAGAAATAATTGACAGCCTTTGGAGCCGTGAAAAAACTTAACGTTTTTTCACGGCCCCTTCTTTTTTATGCAGATTTTATCGTTAACCCTACTTGTTTACTAGGTTGACAATGAATTTGGTTAGCTTTATAATGAGTCTAAGTTAACCAATTAACGAAAGGCGGTAAACGTAAAATTATGGGAAAAGGAATATTTATTACTGCAACAGGAACAGATGTAGGTAAGACCTACGTAACTGGTTTACTCGTAAAGAAATTGCGTGAAGCTGGACTAAATGCAGGCTATTATAAGGCAGCACTCAGCGGTGCGGAAATTACTCCAGAAGGCCTGCTACCAGGAGATGCAGACTTTGTAAGACGAATGGCTGGTTTAGATGTAAAACCTCAAGAACTAGTTTCCTACATCTACGAAGAAGCTGTATCGCCCCACTTAGCAGCTCTTCGCGAAGGCAATCCTGTGGAACTAGCTAAAATTTCCGAGGATTATGCCAAAAGTCTAGAAAAATATGAATACGTAACTATGGAAGGTAGTGGTGGTATTATTTGTCCAATCCGTTGGGACGAACAACATATATTGCTAGAAGACATCATAAAAGAACTTAATTTAGGTACTCTTGTAATTTCTACTGCCGCACTGGGATCAATAAACGCATGTATCTTAACTATTTTTTATCTAAAAGAACATGACATTCCAGTACGAGGCATAATATTAAACAATTATGATGACAATGACTTTATGCAAGTTGATAACAAAAAAATGATAGAAGCAATTGGTGGAGTGCCCATCTTAGCCTGCGTTCCACCCAATGCAGATAATCTTGAAATCGACGTCGACCTGCTAACAAGCTTATATAAATAATGTTTTAAGAGGAGAATTAAAATGGATAGAATGAATGAATTAGCACAAAGAGATTTTGCTCACATTTGGCACCCCTGCTGTCAAATGAAAGATTACGAAACACTTCCTTCCATCGTTATTGATCATGGTGAAGGTGCTTACTTATACGATGTTAACGGCAATAGCTATTTAGACATTATTTCCAGCTGGTGGTGCAATCTTTTAGGACACTGTAACCCCAAAATCAATGCTGCTGTAAAAGCCCAACTGGACAAATTAGAACACGTAATTTTCGTTAACTTCTCTCACGAAACAGCAATCGATTTAGCTGATAAACTTGTAAATATTCTTCCCAAAGGACTTAACAAGTTAAATTTTGCAGATAATGGCTCTGCTGCAGTAGAAATAGCTTTAAAATTAGCATTCCAATATCAACATCAAACAGGACATTCTGAAAAAACTCGTTTCATGTGCTTATCAGAAGGCTATCATGGAGAAACTATTGGCGCCCTTTCTGTTGGTAGCATGGACTTGTTTGCACAGATTTATAAGCCAATGATGATGAACAACATCCACGTTGAAGCACCTGACTGCTATCGTTGTCCGTTTAATAAAAACAGAGAATGTTGCGAATGTGAATGTTTTAAATACGCAGAAGAAGCCTTTGCAAATTATGCCAAGGAAACCGTAGCAATTATCGTTGAACCAATTGTTCAAGGCTGTGCTGGTATGCGCATATATCCCCCTCTTTACTTAAAGAAATTACGTCAGCTCTGCAACGAATATGGTGTTCTTTTGATTGCGGATGAAATCGCAACAGGGTTTGGCCGTACAGGCAAAATGTTTGCTTGTGACCATGCTGATATTACACCTGATATCATGTGCATTAGTAAAGCACTTACCGGTGGTTATATGCCTATGTCCATTGTTTGTACTACTGATAAAATCTATGATGCATTCTATGCAGATTACAACGAAGGCAAACAATTTATGCATAGCCATACCTATGCTGGCAATCCATTAGGCTGTTCCACTGCTTTAGCTGTACTGAAAATCCTTGAAGAAGATAAAATTTTAGAAAAATGTCAACCCAAAGCTGAATATTTCAACAATCTGCTCAACGAAGCTTTTGTCAATCATAAAAACATCGGTGAAATCCGCCATATAAATTTAATCAATGCATTAGAACTTGTTACAGATAAACAAACAAAAACTGGTTTTGACGGCAAACTACGCATAGGCTACGAAATCTATAAGAAAGCACTGCCCCACGGACTGTTGCTACGCCCACTTGGTAATGTTATTTATTTTAATCCACCTCTTAACATTGAAGAAAAGGATTTAGAAAAAGCTGTACGCCTTGCAAAAATTGCTATGGATGAAGTTTTAGGTTAAAAATGAAAAACAGGTTTTCCAAAACCATAGCGCATACTGGTATTTTAGCTACAATCATTCTCTTGTCAGGAATAATTAAAATTCCCTCTGTTTTTCCAGGTGGCGAATTTCAATTATCAGCTCCTATCGCAGTTCTAATTTGCGCCCTATTTGGGTTTAAAACTTATATAACAGCTGGTGTTTTAGCAAGTGTTCTTGGGCTTATCCTTGGTTTGACCAATATATTTAATATAATCATAGCAATGACCTTCAGACTTGTTGTAGGACTAATAATAGCTGTCGGAGGTAAAAATTTCTTAACATTGATTGTCGCCGGACCCATAGGAACAATTATGGCCCGTCTAACTTTAGCACAAATAACTCAAGTAGATTGGCAGATACTCGTTATAGCCGCCGTACCAGGAATGCTTTACACTGCAATAACAATTTTAGTGGCTTATAAGCCAGCACAAATTCTTTTTAAGAGAATGAATCTTTAAATATAACAGATTGGAGAAACCATGACTTTATACAGCATAAAAATGCGTGCTTCACAAAAAGAACACCATGTTTCTGGAGCCGAACGCATTCTCGAAAAAAAACAATTAGCTAGTGCAGTTGGCACCTTGACCGAAAGAGCTTTACAGCATAGTTTAGGCACTGCAGACTTTATCAACCTAAAAATAGAAGAAATTAGTGAAGAAGCTGTTCTCAGACTACCAGCCCTCCCAGTTACAACAAAACCAAGCCAAAATATCGAAGATAGCTTTTCAGTAATGGCAAGTATGCTAAATGAACTTGGTATTACCAATCCTGATAAACTTATTACTTTGTTACGCAACGTTAAACCTATGCGTGGTGCTGTTTTGTATGATATTGCCACAAACCAAAGAATTGATCCCAATCAAGAACGTGGCATACGCGTAACATATATGGATGCAACAGATTCAGATTCTCTTTCAAGCAATAAGAATCATTTCCGCGAAGCACTTGTATTAGCAACAAAAGTTGTAAATACTCCTGGTATGGTTGCAGAGCTATGTATTTCTGATGATCCAGATTATGTAACAGGCTACCTTGCTTCAAAAATGCATGGTTATACTAGAATTATGCCGCTTAAAAATGTTGGCGACCCCCATGGAGGAAGAATATTCATCTTTGATAGTCGCCAAGCTAAGCCTGAAGAAGCAATTCATTTTCTTGAAAAAGTTCCAGTATTAGTAGATAGCCTCCCAACAGAAAAAATAACCATCGAAGCCCCTGAAATTTCCATCAATAATAAATTAGATGAACTTAAAAAGAATGCACTGTTCCGTTCCATGCGTACTATGAACAGTGAACAAAGCAAATATGCTATTGTAAATGAGAAAAAACAACTACTCATGTCTTCCAACAGTTATCTTGATTTAGCAGCTAATCCACGCGTTAAAGAGGCAGCAGCACGAGCCGTTCTATTATGGGGTGCAGGTAGCGGAGGCAGTCGTTTGACTACTGGTAATACTGCTTTAGCAGAAGAACTAGAGAAAGCATTGGCTAAATTTAAGAGAAAGGAAGCAACACTTCTGTTTAACACGGGCTATATGGCTAATGTTGGCATTATCAGCGCTTTAACTGATAAAGAAAGTGTTATTTTTAGTGATGAATTTAACCATGCTAGTATTATCGATGGCAGTCGCTTGAGCGGGGCTAAAATAATCGTGTATAAGCATAATGATATGCAAGATTTAGAAACAAAAATAGTATCCACTCAGTATCGCAAAGGTCTTATCGTTAGTGATGCAGTTTTTTCTATGGATGGAGATATTGCTAATTTGCCAGAAATAGTTAAATTAAGTCAAAAATATCACTTGCTATCTATGTTGGACGAAGCACATGCAACAGGCGTAATTGGAGCTAACGGACAGGGCATTGTAGAGTATTTCAATTATACTGCCGAACCAGACATTATTATGGGTACATTAAGCAAATCACTAGGTTCTGAAGGTGGTTTTGCGTGTGCTAGCAATGCTATAATCAATTATCTAATCAACAAAGCTCGTAGCTTTATTTTCTCTACTGCTCAATGTCCTGCAGCCTTGGGCGCAGCATTAGAAGCTCTGAAGTTAATCGAAGAAGATAATGCTCTTGTTAAACAATTACAACATAATGTTGACTACTTCTGTGCTTGCTTAAGAAGACAAGGCATAAATGCCAATTCTCCAACTCCTATTATTCCCATAATCATAGGTGACGAAGCTAAGGCAATGTCTGTAGCAAAGGAGTTAGAAAACGAAGGTGTTTTGATTCCTGCTATTCGTTATCCTACAGTGCCTAAGGGTACTGCACGCCTCAGAGTTGCACTTATGGCTACTCACACTGACGAAGAACTTGAGCATACTGCACACCTTATTTCCAAGGCAATAAAGAAATATCAATAATTTTAGTTTTCTTTTGCAAACAAAAAACAGTTCATTAAAGCACTGCGCGCGTAAAGTATGTTATTTAAAGTATAAGGGGCTGTGAAAAAACGTTAAGTTTTTTCACGGCTCCTTTTTATTTTTTGTGATGGTATTGAAATTTCAGCAATCTACGTTAGTTATTTTATAATATATTATAAATAATTATATTTAATAGATTAATATATGGTTTAGATTATTATAGGCTTAGATGTAGATAATATATAACTGGTATAAAGATATCTGTGCCTATTAAAAATAAAAGGACAGGGCATTTTTACCCTGTCCAGCAATGCGTTTAGAATAATTGTCCTGGAAGCTTCAGCTTTTCTTTAAACGGAAATGTCTTTTCATATTCTTTAAAGCCGATTGCATCTTTTTCAACGGCAAAATATCCTTCCGGCGTAGAATATTCTCCAGTAACACCATTTAAATAGCCTAGAATCAGTTCTTTGCAAAGAAAGAAGGACGCGTCTTCACCTTCAGGTAGACCATGATAGCGTATCCCGTATTTCGAGGCAAATTTAAACCCGCTTTTACCATAGAAATCAATATTACCTTCGAAACATACCGCTCCAAAACCTAGTTCCTTGGCTTTTTCAAGAGAATAGTCGAGAAGAAGCTTTCCGTATCCCATTCTCTTATATTGGTTATCTATGCAGATAGGTCCCATGGTAAGAATCTAGTAATTTCATAAGCTTCTTCCACGATAATTATACTGTCGACAGGTACATCGAATATGACGGCAAGCCTGAAAAGATTATCTACTGTAGGCAGGCTTTTCCCATAAATCCATTTGTAGACGGCATATGTTGTCTGAAATTCCAGAATCTCTTGCAGATCCCTGACGCTAAGACCTCGTGCCCGCATCAGGGATTCAATATTTCGGCCTGTTGCTTCCATATTGACAACAGGCATTTTGTATGTCATTTTAGTCATCCAACCTTTCTAAATACGTTCTTTCGGATAAAAATAAAAACTGCTTCCTATGTTTGCCGTACATGGGTAAGCAGTTATCTTAGAACCATATCAGATTATGTTGGAAATCCTACTCTTATATCTGGTGTTAATATATTTTTAGAGGAATATTCCAAGCAAAATCTTTATTGCCTATCCATTTTAAGCAAACGCAAATAAACTTCACCGGCTTATGCAAGCTAAACGGTGCAGCTGGGAATAATTTGCTATGTTTGGGTAAGTGCAATAAAGATAATAACATTTTTAGCTTTTTCCTCCTGAATTTCATATTTCTAAAAGATTTTTATATTCTATCACACAAAAAGGATTTTGTCATTATACCAATAGTATAAAATTTGGTGTCGATGGTCGGATTTGAACCGACAAGGGATATCCCAACGGATTTTAAGTCCGTCGCGTGTGCCAATTTCGCCACACCGACATATATGGTGGACCCTTCCGGAATTGAACCAGAGCCTCCTGTTCTTCAGACAGGCGCTCTACCTACTGAGCTAAAGGTCCGTGGTATCGGCAGCCGGACTTGAACCGGCAAGGGTGTAACCCAAAAGTTTTTGAGACTTCCGCGTATGCCAATTCCGCCATACCGATATTATCATTATGGTGAGTTCAGCAGGACTTGAACCTGCGACCATCCGATTAAGAGTCGGAAGCTCTACCAGCTGAGCTATGAACCCGTATATGGTCCGGATGACGCGATTTGAACACGCAACCACTCGCTCCCAAGGCGAGTGCTCTACCAAATTGAGCTACATCCGGATGTGGTCGCGGAGGCAGGACTCGAACCTGCGACACCTGGCTTATGAGGCCAGTAACCTGCCACTGGTTTACTCCGCAATAAAATGGTGGGTATTAAAGGATTTGAACCTTTGACCCTCCGATTAAAAGTCAGGTGGCTTTTTTCTGTGTGTGAAAATCCCTTGCTTTGGTATCTGCCAGTTGCAGCAAGCCCTTCGATTTTAGCTCCGACGCGCGTTACGTTTTTTCCCTGAGCTAATCGACATTTTATAATTAAATATTGCCTGTTTAGTACACATAGTTAGATAAAAAAGTATTTAACGCCATCTCCATTCTATTCAGGAGATGGCCATTTTTATTAAAGGGGTGATTTTATATGCTTTACGGCTACATTCGTTTTACTGTTGGTGACAACCAAGATAATTCTTTAGAAGCCCAAACCAATTTATTAAAAAAAAACGGTTGCAACAATATTTACGTAGAGGATTCTGCATGCACAGCCGCATACCATCCAGTGTTTGAAAGCCTAATCCTGAATATATTAGAAAAAGACGATACCCTGGTAGTATGCAAGGCCGATAGGTTCGCTCATAGCATAAAAGAATGCGTAAGTGTTATATTCTACAATCAAACGTACCAAAGCAATATTATGCTCTGTTTTCAGCAGTATCCGGGATAACGGGTTCATTGATTACGATCGGTTACCAACAGAAGGTGCAAAACTACCACCCAAAACAGCTACTAAATATATCTCAATCCCGCGCCGGGCTTTTAGCGCTGAACATTTAGAAAAAATAGTTGATGCCTCTCGGAATTTTACCTGCAACGGAAAAACCTGTAAAATCTATACTGCTGCACTGCTGATTCTCACACGAACCGGTCTGCGCCTTTCTGAGTTGTTAGGGCTGTGCCGTAAGGATATTGTTATTATAAACGATGAAGAACTGACCATATCCATAAATCGCTCTGTGCATACAATAAAGAATGCTTCAAATAACGGAAACAGCTGGATAATCGGATTAACGAAGTCTGAAAAATCTCGGCGCACGCTAATGATAAAAGATGAACGCTGTGTTACGTTGATACGTTATATTTTATCTTTAACAAACAGACCCGTATTTTATGGAGATCAGGAGTACAGCTTTCTTTTTTCAACCAGAACCGGACGTCCTATCAGCAAAAGTAATTTTACGAGGAATTTTGTTAAGATACGTAAGGTTATCGGTAGCGATATCCGGATTCACGAAATACGGCACAGCGTCGCCACACTGATGGCCAATAACCCGGCTATCAGCTATAACAACGCTGCAGCATTTATGGGTCATAGCCTAAATGTGTTTATGCAATATTATGTACATCCTGGCGATGATTACTTAAATAGCTGTAGTGACGCAATTAACAGCGCTTTTAAAAGAAAGTAACGGCATATCTGTGTTACAAATCTTTGGCAAAAATTTTGGCTTGTAAAAACGCCCTAAAATTTGATGTTTTTAACTGCTTTTTACTTAAACTGTGTTCTTTAGCAGAAGACACCGGCTAAGAATTAAACGGAAACGGTTGTTTTTTTACAAAAAAAATATCATTTTCGAAAGAGTCTTCTTTAGAAAAAAATATTTTTGTAATCTTTGTCTTTTATTCTCGATTTTTGACACATTTTGGGGTTTTGACACATTTTCTGTGGATAAAACAGTAATTATTTTGCCAACTATTGCCAAATGTTTAGTCAGCACAGATTCTCGTTTCACAATAGTCACTTAAAAAAAAATCGCCATCCGGAACCACTTCCGAATGACGCAAACCCGCATCACATCTGTGTTTATTACTTTCCAAAAAATGGGCAAAAAAATGGTGATCCATCCGCGACTCGAACGCGGGACACCCTGATTAAAAGTCAGGTGCTCTGCCAACTGAGCTAATGGACCACATGGCGTTACTTTCGTAACGTGAGTATTATAAAGTTTTATATAACGTTTGTCAAGAAGTTTTTGCAAAAACTGTTTGCCTGCTGCTTGCAGCCCTGCAAATTTCCCCAAAAACATATTTACAACAGCCCCGGTACGGGCTTACCAAACATATCATATAAGCTTACACATAGATTGAGAAGGCAGCTTCTCTTTACGCTCCTTACAGCAGCGCGAGCAAGGCCTTTTTGTCTGTCTTCCCGCGGCTGTTCAGCGGAATTCTCTTTACCAGGATAATTTTTTTCGGCATTTCCTGCTGCATCAGGGTATCCCGCAGGCGCAGCCGCAGGTCCTGTTTCGTCCGGTTCTCATTTTCACAGACCACAAACGCAGCAGCCTCCTGTCCCCGCCCCGCGTCATCATACGGCAGCACGACAGCCTGGATTACTTCCGGTAACGCACATAATGCGTTTTCAATTTTAGTGCAGCTGATCTTAAAGCCGCCTTTGTTGAGAATATCCCCTTCGCGCCCGTTAAAGATCAGATACCCTTCCCGATTAAAATATCCTGTGTCGTGAAGGGTGCAGGGCTGCTGCAGCCCTTCCACGTGATACGGCGTATCAATATAGATCAGGCCGTTTTCCACCCACACCTTTACACCGGGCACCGGTTTGCCCACGCTGTCCGGGAACCGAAGCACCTCGTCATAGCCCAGCCAGGTAATATAATCCAGCTCGCTGGCCCCGTAGTACAACAGAATATCGCTGTTCGGGAAGGAGCGTTTCAGCCGTTCCGCCGTCTTCGCCCCCAACAGCTGTGAACCCGCCAGCACCATCTGCATGGAAGGGTATTCCTGTTTCAGGTACTTTGTCAGCACCTTCAGTTTCGCCGGAACCAGATATAACACGCTTACCCGCAGGCCCCGGATCATCTCCAGCCACTGACGGCAATTGAACACATCGCTGACTGCCAGCGTACAACCTTCATAAATGACGGAAGCCCATATGCTGAGATTGCCGGTAAAGCTGAAACTCCCTTCCAGAAAGACCACCGCGTCCCCGTCTATACAGAAGCGGCGGTTCTGCTCCGGAATAAAACCGGCCCAGCTTTCATAGGTGCGGTACATTACTTTCGGAACATCCGTGGACCCGCTGCTCAGCACGCCCATGCAGGCATTCTGGTACGGAACCGGTGCCGGGACAAAACCGGAAACTGTTTCTGCCGCTTTTTGCATTTCTTCAGGACGAGGCGCCGTCTCATCCGTATCTATCTCATCCTTATCCGTCTCACCTGCTTTGGTGCCGGCAGCTCCCTCCTTCGGGGAATAACCCTGCCGAAGTGTCCACCCATTTTCTTTTTCTTCCAACACAAAACCGATTCGGTTCTGTGTTACCAGTTTTTCCTCTGCCGCTTCCGGAAGATCATAATGTCCGATGACAGGCACCTGTCCTGCATCCATTACCGCCAGAAACGCCAGTAACTGGTGATACAGGTTTTGTGTCCAGATCAGCACGCAGGTTTTATAACCAGCCGGAAACTGCTTCTTCCAGTCCGGCGTAATAAACACGCGGACATCTTCATACGCCTGGCCATAGGTAATCTTCCTGTCCCGCAGTATGAGGTAAGGCCTGTTCTCTTTTTCTATTGCATGCTTTTGTAACAGCGTAACGTAATCCATAGGTTCTCCACACAACGTAATTGAAATTTGTTATACATTATGCTTTTTTTACCAGCAACGCCGTGCCCAGCCCTCCGGCGCCGGCAATACTCAACAGGCCTAGCTTTCCTTCCGTCTGTTTCAGTTCCTGCCACAGATGCAGCAGTAAAATTGCGCCCGACGCGCCATAGGGATGACCGTACGCCAGTGCGCCGCCCCAGGGGCAGTACCGCGCAGTCAGTTCCGGATATTTCCTGGCAAACAGCGCGCTGATCACCGCAAAGGCTTCGTTATATTCAAACACATCAATCTGTTCCGGCTGTAAATCGCAGCGTTGCAGCAAATGCGCGCCGGTTTCTATCGCACCTTCCGGACTGTAGCGCGGGTCTACGCCCCAGTCGAAGCCGGCCAGCAGTTCTGCCTCCGGCCGCAGGCCGTATTGTTCCACCGCCTGCCGGGAAGCCAGAACCACAAACGCCGCACCATCATTCATCAGGCAGGCATTGGCAGCCGTCAGCAGGGGCGTCACAGGGATTTTTTGCTCCTGTAATACGTTTTGTTTGTCAACGTTTTCTTTTATCGGCAGCGAAGCGCTGTCCCCTGCCAGCAATTCTTTCACTTCTTCTTCCGTGAACAGTTTCGGCATCCTGGCGGCCAGTTTCGGACTCATGCGGTCACGGATTCCTTCATCGCCTTCACTTCCAAACACGGAAACCACAATTTCATTCAGCCGGTTTTCCTCTCTGGCTTTTTTTGCCAGCTGGTGACTGCGCACTGCAAATGCATCCAGTTCCTCCCGTGAAAAGCCGTGCTTCTGACAGGTTCGCTCCGCTCCTTCCAGCATTGCTTTTGCGCTGGTCGTATCCGGGGAAAACTGGGCTACGGTAAAGCCTTCTTCCCGATAACGGGGATCTGCTTTTGCATAAACACGGACAGGCTGCATAGACGTGGACTCAAACCCGCCGGCAATCAGAATGTCCGCCATGCCGCTGCCGATTTTTGTCATGGCCAGTTCAATGGAAGCCGCCGCAGAAGCGCACTGCATATCAATCGTCAGCGCCGGAACCGTAGCAGGTAAACCGGCCTTCAACGCCGCCAGCCGCGTAATATTTCCTCCCGTTCCCACCGCGTTGCCGCAGAGCAGACCGTCCGCCTGCAACACGCAGGAATACTTTTCCATGATTTTTTGTAAAACCGCCGCAGCCAGCTCCTCGGCAGGCACCGTCTTAAACAGGCCTCCCGTCAGCCCAATGTGGCTGCGCAGTCCCCCGATCAGATAAACCTTCTCCATACCCGTCACCATTACCCGACATCAGACATATAAAAAATTCTTTAAAAATTTATTCAAAAACTATAAACTGTGGTTCCCCGAGCTTCACACTGGTTTCTTTGCAATCCTATCGTAAACAGCTTGATCAAACACTGACAAAAGTCATACTCAAAAAATTCCCGGCCTGATTCCAGACCGGGAGCTTTATGGAAGTGTCACTGTCAACTGTTAATTTTTCAAAAACATATTGATCCGCGTTGCCAGGAACGCACCGGCCAGCACCTTCACCACATCGCCGAAGATAAAAGGAAATACAGCCGCCACCAGTGTAGCCCATACATCCATGTGGGCCACCAGATACATGGATACGCAGCCGCCCACGTAAATGATCGGCATACCAACCGCAATTCCCAGAAATACCATCCTCTTAAAGCTGTTGGAACCGTTAAGCAGCTTGCTCATGAGCCAGGCTGCTATGGCGAAACATACATAAAACCCGCCGGTGGGTCCCAGCAGGCGTCCCAGTCCGGCAGAGCCGCCGGGAAGCACCGGTACACCGATGGCGCCGATCAGCAGCCAGGCCAGTACTACCAAAAACGCGTCATTCGGTTTTAAAATGAATGCTGTCATATTTACAATAATCGTTGTCCCTACAACCATAGCCGGCGTAAAGGGCAGCGGGAACGCCAGATACGAAGAAATTGCCAGAAACGCGACACACAACGCCATCTTCGTCAGGTTGCGGGTCTTATCTGCCGCCGTTTCACGGTGCATCGGTGTTACAGAAGTCTGTTCCATGTTGATCATCTCCGGAATTAGTATTGCGCAATGTATTCATCAGCAACTGACGAATCTACATTGTTATCTTTTTTATAATAAGGGTTAACCACTTTTCTAATTATAAATACTTACGGGTGTCTTGTCAACCTGTTTTTTCGTTTCAGTTAACCAATTCGTTTTTTCCTCTTGGTTTCCTTTTGTTCCCTTTTGGTTTTGTCCTTTTTGCTTTGTTTTACCTGCCAGAATTTTTCACTTTCGTCACATTATTGTTATATTCTGTAACATCCTTAACATATAATCTTCTTGCATTTTCTGATAATTCCTGCTATTATATAAGTGAACAAAGGAAGTACCGAAAGTCCCCTCACAAGGGAAATCTTGGAAAAGGAAATGAGGATACTTCGCGAGTGAAATTGAGAAAGGAGTGGTTCCCCCGAAATAGTTAAAGCAGTATATGGAAAAATTTTAAAGGAGTGATTCCAATGCAGAGGTTAAGTCGATTCAATAGTTAAACGCCCGTGACGTTGTGGAAACAATGCACGGGCGTTTAAATTTTTTTTTTGCTTCAGGGAACTTTTTTGGTGTTCACAATCTCTGTTTCAGCAAAATCGGCGTAAACTCCGGTGTAATGAATTCCGGCCCGCAGCCGCAGAAGCGAAAGAACATAACTTTATTCTTCAAATGCATTCTTTATTACTTATGCATACTCTTTCCCTGCTGTTTCATATACACATGTTCTGCTGCAATTTCCTGCAGCAGGTGACGTCCGCTCCAATGTTGGTTAAACTTGGTGAGTGCGGCTTTCAGCTCAATTTCTTTTAACTTGCCCCGTTTCACCGCAGCAAGAAATTTATTAAGCATATTTATGTCAAAGCCGCACAGAAAAACCATTTCCTTTTGCGAAGCTTCCATCATTAACTGTATGGCTGCTTTTTTCACTACGTCCGGATCTGCTCCTGCTTTCTTCGCCGCTTCCTCCAGCGTTTCAGCAAGCTTGTCTTCCTGGTTCTCCGGCGGATTCACTGCCTTTTGCGGACAGTCTTTCACACCGGCCACAAAGCCCACGGCGTCATCAAACTGTTCCAGCGGCACGGCTTTGCAGTTTACTTTTAAGATCATGCAGACCTGCCGCAACTGCTGCAGCCGTTCCGGTTTAAAATTATAGGCTAATACAATTTTGTTCATTTTCAAATCAATTCCTTCAGTACAATGGTCTGCTCCCGGTTAGGGCCTACGGACACGATGCCCAGTTCCACGCCGGCCACTTCCGACAGGCGGCGCAGGTATTTCTTCGCCCCTTCCGGCAGGTCTTCAAACTTACGGCATTTCGTGGTATCGCACATCCAGCCGTTGAATTCTTCGTAGACCGGTTCCACCTTGCCCAGGGTTTTCAGGCTGGCGGGAATCTGTTTGATCTCCACGCCGTCAATCTTGTAGCCCACGCACATTTTGATTTTCTTCATCTGGTCCAGCACGTCCAGGCGGGTCACCGCAATAGCGTCCAGACTGTTCAGGCGCACGGAATATCGGAGCATGAAAGCATCCAGCCAGCCGCAGCGGCGGGGCCGTCCCGTCACGGTTCCGTATTCGTGGCCGGTCTCCCGGATCTGGTGGCCGGGGCCGTCCGTATCCAGCAGTTCCGTTACAAAAGGACCGGCGCCGACCCGGGTGGTATAGGCTTTCACTACGCCTACCACATGGTCGATGAACCGGGGACCGATGCCGCTGCCTACGCAGGCGTTGCCCGCCGTGGGATTGGAACTGGTCACGTAGGGATACGTACCGTGGTCAATGTCAAGGAAGGTTGCCTGGGCCCCTTCAAACAAAACTTTTTTATCCTGGGCAAAGAGTTCGTCCAGAATCACGCCGGTGTCCGTTACATAAGGACGCAGTTCTTCCGCGTATTCCAGATATTCCTTCAGCACCGTTTCGTAATCAAAAGGCTCTGCCCCATAAATTTTCGTAATGACCTCATTTTTCGCAGCCAGATTGACTTTCAGTTTTTCCGCGAACACTTCCGGGTCCATCAGGTCGCAGACGCGGATGCCCACCCGGGCTACTTTGTCCATGTAGCAGGGACCGATGCCGCCCCGGGTCGTGCCGATTTTATTCTCGCCCAGAGCTTCTTCCTGCAGCACATCCAGCTTCTGGTGATAGGGCAGCACCACGTGAGCCCTGTCGCTGATGGCGATGCGGCTGATGTCCACGCCCTTGTCGTGCATCTCTTTGATTTCCTGCAGCACCACGCCGGGGTTGATTACCACGCCGTTGCCCAGCACGCAAATCTTCCCGTGATATAAAATCCCGGAAGGAAGCAGTCGCAGTTTATAGGGCACGTCGTTAACCACTACGGTGTGTCCCGCATTGGAACCGCCGCTGTAGCGCACTACCGCGTCTGCTTTCTGTGCCAGGTAATCAACGATTTTACCTTTTCCTTCATCGCCCCACTGGGCGCCGATTACAACCACTGATGACATACTGTTTACATCTCCCCTCAAAGATTAAAACAAATTTCGAATTTATCTGTCGCAGGCTTTCCTGCTCCGCACCATCGGCACAACAGGCAGATACGCGCTGCTGAATCCGGTTTACGAATCAGTTGACACTGCCGGCAATACTGACTTACAGCCCGAACCTTGCAAAAATTCTGTCTACATGCACCAGCATGGGCTTATAATCAAAGCATTCCTTAATCTCTTCCGGCGTCAGGTACTTGCGTACATCCTCATCCTTGCAGAGATTCTCGTAGAAATCTTCTCCCTCCAGCCAGCGTTTCATGGCGTTGCGCTGTACCCAGCGGTATGCCGTGTCCCGGAAGGCGCCCTTGGCTACCAGGGCCAGCAGCACCCGGGGGCTGTAGATCAGGCCGCCGGTCATGTTCAGGTCTTCCAGCATCTTCTCCGGATACACCAGCAGCCGGTCGATCAGGTTGATGGTTTCATTCAGAATATAATCCAGCGCCGTGGTAGCGTCCGGCAACATCACCCGTTCCACAGAGGAGTGGGAGATGTCCCGCTCGTGCCACAGGGGAATATTTTCAAAAGCCGGCAGCACATAGCCCTGCACCAGCCGGGCCATACCGCAGATACGTTCGCTGCGTACCGGGTTCCGTTTGTGAGGCATGGCGGAGGAGCCTTTCTGTTTCGGGCTGAAATATTCTTCCGCTTCCCGCACTTCCGTGCGCTGCAGGTGACGCACTTCCAGCGCCATCTGGGACAACGTTCCGGCAATGACGCCTAACGTGGAGATATATTCCGCATGATGGTCCCGCTGCACTACCTGGGTTGCAACGGATTCCACTTTCAGCCCCAGTTTTTTGCAGACATATTCTTCCACATAAGGGTCAATGTCCGCATAGGTGCCGACGGCGCCGGACAGCTTGCCCACGCACATGTTTTCCGCGGCCCGTTTCATCCGCTCAATGTTCCGCAGGGTCTCGCTGTACCAGAGCAGCAGTTTCAGGCCGAAGGTGGTCGGTTCCGCATGAACGCCGTGGGTACGGCCGATGGTAGGCACATATTTGAATTCCACGGCACGGCGTTTCAGCACTTCCGCCAGTTTTTCCAGATCTTTCAGGATCACGTCCGAAGCCTGCTTCACCTGTACGTTCAGGCCAGTATCCTTCACGTCCGTGGAAGTGAGGCCCATGTGGATGTATTTGGCTTCGTCGCCCACGTATTCCGCCACGGCAGACAGAAACGCGATGATGTCGTGATTGATTTCCTTATCGATCTCATGAATACGGTCTACATCAAAATTCGCTTTGGCTTTAATGACCTCCACCGCTTCTTTGGGAATGCGCCCCAGCTCCGCATTGGCTTCGCAGGCAGCGATCTCCACATCCAGCATGGTCTGCCATTCATTCCGTTCGTTCCAGATCTTCTCCATTTCCGGACGCGTGTATCTCGGAATCATCTTGTTGTCCCCCTTTTGCATCTGCAATTAAAAACTGTTTATATTGCCTTGCTCAATCGCCGTTCGGTCTGCCGGTCTGCTGCGTTTGATTTGCACAGCAGCTCCGGCAACTTTTTCATAAACGCAAGAATCCTTGCTGCAGTATCCGTCTTATCTTCAGCCGTCGTCCCTCTTTGAAAGGCTGATGAACTTCGTGCACTCATTCCGGAAGAACAGATTGACCCGTCCCACCGGACCGTTGCGGTGCTTGGCCACGATCAGTTCTGTAATATGAGTCGGTTCCTCGTCCGCGCCTTTATAGTAATCATCCCGGTACAGGAACATAACGATATCCGCATCCTGTTCCAGAGAACCGGACTCACGCAGGTCGGACAGCATGGGTTTTTTTACCTGTCTGGCTTCCACACTCCGGCTCAGCTGGGAAAGAGCCAGTACCGGCACGTTCAGTTCACGGGCCAGCGCTTTCAGGCCCCGGGAAATTTCCGAAACCTCCTGCTGCCGGTTATCGGAATTGTTGCGGCCCACCGACCCCTGCATCAGCTGCAGGTAATCGATAACGATCAGGTCCAGGCCGCCCTCCGCCTGCAGGCGCCGCGCCTTGGAACGCATTTCCATGATAGAAAGCCCCGGCGTATCGTCAATAAAGATCTGCGCACCGGCCAGGCGGTCCGCCGCAATCCACAGATTGTTCCATATATCCGCGTTATCATTATCCTTATCTCTGTCGTATCCGCCTGCCCGCAGCCGCTGGGCGTTAACATCCGCTTCCGAGCAGAGCATACGCTGCACCAGCTGTTCCCGGCTCATTTCCAGACTGAAGAAAGCGACCCGTTTCTTCGGCTCCCCTTCCCGGGAACCCCGAATCGCTACATTTTGGGTAATATTCAGGGCCAGGGCGGTTTTACCCATAGACGGACGCGCGGCTAAAATGATAAAGTCGGACGGATGCAGACCTGCCGTCAGATTATCCAGGTCTATGAATCCGGTGGCTACGCCGGTAATGGCCTGTTTGCTGTCCAACACAATCTGGATATGGTTGATGGTTTCCGTCAGCACATCGGAGATTGCCGCAAAATCCGTTCCTCCTTTCCGGTTGGAAATCTGGAGGATGGTTTTTTCTGCCTGGTCCATGATGTCCCGCACGTCTTCCGAGCCGTCGTAGCCCATGGCGGCAATGGCTGTACCGCCTTCCACCAGCTGCCGCAGCACAGATTTTTCTTCCACGATCTGGGCGTGAAACTTGGCATTGGCAGCCGTCGGTACAATATTGGCCAGCAGGGTGACATAGGAAACGCCGCCTACGTCATCCAGCTTGTTCATTTTTTTCAGTTCATCAATCAGCGTGATCATATCGATTGGCTCATTCTTGGAATGAAGCGTCAGCATCGCGCTGTAAATGACCTGATGAGCCTGCCGGTAAAAGTCTTCCGGCATCAGCTTTTCGGTTACCACGCTCACCGCGTTTTTGTCAATGAGCATAGCCCCGATTACGGATTGTTCCGCTTCTATATTCTGCGGAGGCACTCTGTCCTGCATAGTTAACACCTGTTAAAGAAACACCGGGTATATACTGTCAAAATTTTAATTTTCATCAGTTTCCACAATCACATTGAACTTTGCGGAAATTTCCGGATGCAGTTTGGCTACTGCCGTATAGGAACCCGGCAGCTTCACCGTGTCATTCAGTTCAATCTTGCGGCGGTCCACTTCCAGTCCCGTCTGCTTGATCAGGGCTTCCGCCACATCCTTGGAGGTCACAGCGCCAAACAGCTTGCCGTTAGCGCCTACTTTCAATTTCAGTTTTACAGTAACCTTTTCCACCTGTGCTGCCAGCATCACGGCTTCATCCTTACGCTGGGCAGCCCGGTGTTCCGCCACCTTTTTATCCTGCAGTGCCTGGTTCATGTTCATGGTGTTGGCTTCTTTTGCCAGTTTACGGGGAATCAGGTAATTACGGCCATAGCCTTCTGCCGTCTCCACAATATCGCCTTTTTTACCTAAATTTTTCACATCACTCAATAAGATTACTTTCATTCTTCTCTTTCTCCTCTGCTTCGTCTAATTGTTTTTTCGTTAATTCGATGATCTGCTGTTTCACTTCATCCGCATCGGCATTCTGAAGCTGCACGCCGGCCACCGTCTGATGACCGCCGCCCCCCAGTTCTTCCATGATGACCTGAACATTGACACTGCCATCACTGCGGGCGCTTACATTCACATTTCCATCCGTGCATGCGGAAATCACCACGCCGACGGAAACACCGGTTACGTTAATCAGGGCATCTGCCGCCTGGGCTGCCAGGATAGACGTGTCACTGGAATTTTCTACGTCACGGTTGATGGAAATAGCCAGATGAGGCAACGGCGTCTCCGCTTCGGCTATAATACGGTACCGGTCCCGGAAGGATTCCAGATCGTCTTTAAACAGCTGCCGCACCAGGATGGGATCCGCCCCGGATGTACGGAGCAACGCCGCCGCTTCAAAGGTACGGGCGCCGGTCTGCACGTTGAAGTTCTTGGTGTCTACCACCAGTCCGCTGTACAGTGCTGTGGCTTCCCCTTTGGTGAATTCCAGCTTGTCGTTAAAGTAGCCTGTCAGTTCCGTCACCAGCTCACTGGCGGACGAGGAAGACGGTTCCATGTATTTCAGGATCGTATTCTGGATAATATCCTCGGCCCTCCGGTGATGGTCAATGATGATCCGTTTCTGGGGGATGGCTTCCAGCACTTTCTGACTGGCGCTTAATACGGCCCGGTGATGGTCTACCAGCATCAGCAGACTGTTGGGTGAAATTTCCTCGAGTACATCTTCTTCGTGTACAAAAAGGCCTTCGTACAGTTTATCTTCTTCCGAAATGTTTAATTCGCCGTCAAACACAACCTTCTTCAGTTTCTGCAGCGAAGTGCTCCGGCTGCTGATTACGATAAAGGTCGGCTTTTGCAGGGACAGGGACAGCTTGGCAATGCCGACGGCGCTGCCGATGGAATCATAATCTTCATTGGCGTGGCCCATGACAAATACCTTGTCAGCAAGCTCCATCTGCTCCCGGATGGTATGCGCCACGATCCGGGCCCGCACCCGGGTACTTTTGGCGCTGACCGCATTGGTACCGCCAAAATACTGCATCTGCTTGTCACACTCCACCACCACCTGGTCTCCGCCGCGCCCCAGCGCCAGGTCCAGCGCTTTAGATGCGTGCAGGCTGATTTCCTGCAGGGTTTCCCCGTCTTTGGAAATACCGATACTGATGGTAGGAGCCAGTTTGTTCTCCTGCCGGACTTCCCGCACTTTATCCAAAACGGAAAATTTGTCTTCTATAGCTTTTTGCAGATTCTTATAGTTGATGCCCACAACCAGGTTTTCTTTATTGGAACGCACCACAAACCCCTGGAGGGATTCCACCCACTTATTCAGAATCTCGCCGATTTCCCCGTTCAGATTGGCCCGGGCGCTTTCGCTGAGGCCTTTCATCACATCTTCATAGTTGTCAAAACGGACACAGGCCAGGCACATGCGTTCTTCCTCAAAGCGCTGCTTCAGTTTTTCCCACTCGGTAATATCCGTCAGGTAGACCATCAGCGTGCTGGCTGCGTCATCTTTTCTTTCCGTGTTTTTTGCCGGGTTCTGTACGCTGAAGTACTGCATCTGGTAATACCGGCCCCGCATCTGGATGACCTTACTGTCATCTTTCACGCACATCGTCTCAAAGGCATTCTCCGGTACGGGCAGCACTTCTTCCGGTTTTTTCCTTTCCAGAGACTTTAATCCGGTCCACTCCTGGAATTTTTCATTTTTCCACTGGAGCTTCCCGTCACTGGAGAATACTGCGATACCTACATCTAGATTCTTAGTGGAATAATGTACGGAACGCTCAATATTGCGGATCACGTCATCCAGATAATCGGACAGCATCTGTTTCTTTTGGGTGTAAGCCCGGCGGGCAAACCAGACCACTATAATAAGCAGCAACACTCCAGCCGGAATGAACAGCGGCTGCAGGAAACAGATTCCTACTACCAGCAGGGCAATGAGCAGCACGTAAATACAAATTTCTTTCCAGTTGGAAAACTGGCTCCTGCTTCCAAACATTTCAATCACCTCATATTGCTTCGTAACTGGTACGACAATCCTGCTGCGGAACCCTTACTTCTTTTTCTGTTCCCGTTCCGCCGCATTCTTCTTTGCCCGGAGCTTCCGGGCGTCAAACAAAATATCGTAACCGCCGATATACGTCACGATCAGTCCGAACAGGGAAATAAACATGGAAACGGGGATAATGATCCGCATCCACCACAGCGGTTTGTTATGGGTTTTAAGGTACCAGTAGATGAACACCAGCCCCTGCACCATCAGCAGCATGCTGCAGATGGCCCACACATTGGCGCAGACCGTGTAACCGATATGGGTCCGGTCATTGATAAAATACTGGATCCCAAAAAGGGCCGCCACATAAATAAGCGCCACAACCGGCGGGAAAGACCATTCGTCCACCGGGGGAAATTCCGGAAAGGTTTCCCCGGTCCTTGCCAGAATCTTACGGGCCGCCCAGTAATTGATCATCACCAGGATTGGCGCCATCAAGAGCATGGCTCCCGGCAGGATAATTTTAATCATGGAGACCATTTCCGTCATCTGGGCGGTAAAGGCTGCCGACTGTTCCGGTGTCATGCTCCCCGTGTTAAACGATGCCGCCATTTGCGGGATGGCGTCGTCCAGTGACTGGAACATCATATCCACAGGATGGATACCCATCACATACAGGGCCAGCAGCATGTTGATCCCGATGCTGGCCAGCGCCCCGATAGATGCATATAGCAACAGCTTCTGTGCCGGCAGGTGACGGTGCATGCATTCGCCCAGCACAATCCCCATGACGCCGTACACACCGATATAAAACAGCGCATGGATCGGATTCACTGTCATGGCTACCAGGACCGTGGACACTACCGCAGCCATAATGCTCCATCGCATCCCGTTCCGCATGCCGCAGACTACCAGAGGCAACGGCATGATTAAATTCAAAATAATTCCCATAAAGGGAACGTAAGCAAACAATAAGTTAAAAACGATGGCAATGGCGGCACAGATTGCACCTTCCACCATTGCGGACGTTCTCCTGCGATACGTTAACGCCACAAATTCCTCCTGCCGGAAACACAGCTTTCTTTCCCGGCTTGTCAGTTAAACAGAATCAAAGACCGGGAACCGTCATCCGGTTCCTGCTTTCTTAAAACAAAATACAAACACTTATACAGCATACCATTATATTTTACACCAAAAGCAAGATTTTGGCAAAATTGTACTGCTGCCGGAAACCACAAACAGAAAATGCTGAAGCCGGATCTTCGACAGAACGGCTTCAGCAGAGTATCTTCTTATTAAGTTAAACATATATGGCAGTGTCTGCTTGTGCGCTCCGGTTCTGTCATCGTTTCTTTCTGCGCGGATGCCGCTTACAGCTTGACGCTGGCCTTTACCTTGAGCCCTTCTTCCATCACGCTGAGGTTTGTCAGGTGCAGCACGTCCAGCACGGATTTTTTCAGGAAGCGGGTCTTTCCGATTTTGCTTTCCTGCAGCGTTTTGGTGAAATCCAGGCCGATTACGCCGTTCTCATAGGTAACTTCCACATCTTTGTTCTCAATGGTCACCTTATCAAAAACCAGATCGATGATGGCGACGATCAGTTTGTCACCGACCGTATTCACCACCAGGGACGCAAAGTCATTATTGAAAATGTCGAAACCGTCCACTTTGATATGGGCAACCGCTTCATTCTGGTCCACGAAAAAGTCCAGGATGGAAAGTTTCAGCTCCAGCGTGCCGTATGTATTATGCTGCAGATTCATCCGCAGATAATCCGGCGCCAGATAGCCGATGTCCAGCAGGGCAAAATCGCTGCCGGCCAGTGCTTTTGTCATGTAAGATTTAATCTCACTGTACGGAATCACCAGCTCGCCCCGGGACAGCTGCTGCCAGTTCTGGGCGGAAATCCAGCGGTCGCTTTTGCTCTTCAGCGGATTTACGATGCGGTCATTGAAATCTTTTATCTTCTGGGAAATAGTAGATTCGGCCTTATCCGCCGTGGTCTTTACACCGGCAAACAAGTCTTCCCCTTTCACATTCTTCATTTTTTCTTTCAGGGCGTTCAGGTCAAATTTTTTGCTTTCGTCACCCAGGGGCTCGTCCTTGCAGTCCATGTTGCTGAAAGCTTCCGCGTTTTCCGCCCCTTCCTTCCGGGCTTTTTCAAATACTTCACGGAAACTGGCTACGTCTTCCGGACGTCCCGCCTTCAGCCAGGCATTGGCAGCCTTGCCTACGCCGTAGGTAATGGACACAGCCAGCGGAATCTGAATTGCCGCAATCGGAAGCAGCGTGAAAACAGACTGTCCGATAAAGGTGGCGCCCAGCGAACCTAACAGTCCCAAAGCCGTTCCTTCGGACATTTTCACGCCCCGCAGGTCGGCCAGCCGGGTGATCATGTATACTTCATTGGCAATCAGCGCCATGGTACCCAGAACCGGAGCCACTACCAGCACGCTGGCACGGGCCGCGCCCCAGCGGCACAGCTTTTCCGCTTCCCATTCCGTGTCAATATCCTCCAGCGGCTCAAGCTCCGCTTTTTCTTCTTTTGTATCGCCGGCAGCCTCTTCGTTCGCTTCGCCGGCATTTTCTTCTGCAGAATCACCGGCGCTCTCTTCCGCGGTCTCCTTCACTGCGTCCTCAGCCTGTACGGTTTCCTCCGCAGCGGTCCTGCTTTCCTCAGAAGCCTGTTCATTTGCCCCGTTTGCCTGTTTTACTTCATCTTCTGCCATAATTTCACGTACAATCCGATCCGCAGTGCAGCATATCGGATTTATCCTTTCTCCCAGATCGGCTGGGTAATTCACCGTTTCATATAAACTGCAATAAAAGTTTAAACCTCATTACAGGATGTTTTATTCTTGTATTTTATATTATATCCTTTATGCTATAATAAAAGTTGAAATCTTTATGAACAATTATCGGATACACCGTACAACCGTCATCTAAATCGCAAAGAAAACAATTCTAATTTAATTGAAGGAACACTGCCATGAATAAAATACCTGTTTCGAAACAGAAAATAGTGGGACGTTTTGCCCCGTCTCCCAGCGGGCGGATGCACCTGGGAAATGTTTATACCGCGCTGGCAGCCTGGCTCTGTGCCAAAAGCGCAGGAGGAAAATTTCTGCTGCGCATTGAAGATCTGGATCCTGTCCGCTGCCCCCGCACCAATGCGGATCAGATCATCTCTGATCTGGAATGGCTGGGTATCACATGGGACAACAGCGATATCCCCTTCCAGAGCGAACGCACTTCCATTTATGAATCTTTTTTTCAAAAACTGCGTGACCTGCAGCTTGTGTATCCCTGCTTCTGCAGCCGGGCGCAGCTGCATGTGGCTGACGCGCCCCATGCTTCGGACGGCCGCGTGGTATACGCCGGCACCTGCCGCCGCCTCACCCCGGAAGAAGTACAGGAAAAAAGCAGAACTCGCCAGCCGGCCGCACGGCTGATTTTACCGGATGAGGACATAACCTTTTGCGACGGACAGTATGGTTTGCAACAGTTCAACTTATCCCACGACTGGGGCGACATCATCATCCGCCGCAGCGACGGGGTTTTTGCCTACCAGCTGGCCGTCACCGCAGACGATGGACTGATGGGGGTGACCCAGGTCGTCCGGGGCAGCGATTTACTGAGCTCTTCCGCGCCGCAGATTTATCTGTTCCGGATACTGGGCTTCCCTGTTCCGGAATACCTGCACCTTCCTATGCTGATCACGGAAGGCGGCGTCCGCCTGGCCAAACGGGACAAGGCAGCGGATATGGGCTTCCTACGTCAGCAGCTTACCGGTCCGGAGCCGCTGATCGGATATATCGCCTGGCTCCTGGGACAGATCCGCAAACCGGAACCATTGAAAGCAACAGACCTGCTTCCTCTGTTCGACCATAAAAAAATCCCCGGTCACGACCTTGTCGTTCCGGGAGATTATTGGGAATATTTAAAATAACGGTATTTACAGCACATAACCAGCATTCTTAGAAGAATTTTCGCAAAACCGGTTCTTCCTTCCGGTTATCGTCTACTTTGCCGCCAGTTGAGCGCGGCCGGCGTTCCGTTCATTCTGTTCGGCAATAACATCCGCCACGGTTCTGCGTACCGGAATCACCAGGCGCTGTCCCACGGAAAGGTCGCTGCCCGTCAGCTTGTTCTCTTTCTGGATCCGGAGGATCACTTCACGGATGTCTTCCTCTTTGCCGCTCCAGTCCGCCGCAATATCCCACAGGGTATCTCCGGTATGGACCGTAACGACCTGCTTCTCGTAAATTTCAGGGGAAGCAGAAACCGTCATATATGTAAAACCGCCGCTCAGCATAGCACCTAATACAAAAGCCAGTAAAAATTTCTTCATGTTTGTTCACCTCTTTAAAACGTTCGTTTGTTATAATTATAATATAACTAAACAGTTCGTTTGTCAAGAGATTTATCACGAACATTTTATTAAAATTTTTATTTTAAACATATTTTGTGTTCGTTTTATAAAACATCTGATTTTTACATTGGAAAAGACTTTACACAAGCCGTTGCATTATATATAATGCTTTTAAAACATTTTCCAGACCGGAAACCGATACAGGTTCATCCGTTGTCCAGGTTTGTAAACGACTTCAGATTTGGAAGGAGGAGGTAATACCATGTTTACGTTCCGTTTACCCGCAAAACAGTTTATTGCAGCCTTTGATATTGATGCACAGAAAACCTTTACCCCTGTCTGCCCCGACGAACTGCCGGTAACTGAGGGTGACAAAATTGTACCGGAATTGAATGCCCAGGCAGAATTTGCCGCGCTGCGTGTCGCCTCCCGGGACGCCCATTCCCCTTACGCAAAGTGGATCGCCACGCCAGAACATCCGTGTCTTTCTCCTATTAAGGGATATCCCAATCTGGATCTGTACTGGACGAAGCATGCCATCGTGGGTACAACCGGGTTCGATTTCATCGACGGACTTGACCCGGAAGCGTATGCTTTTCAGAGTTTAAAAGGCATTGAGCCGGACAAACATCCCTACGGCGCCTGCTACCACGACCTTGCCAACAAACGCAGCACCGGCGTCATCGAATTTTTGCGGCAGCACGGCATCACCACCGTCATCTGCGGCGGCCTGGCCACAGACTATTGTGTGCTGAACACGGTCCTGCAGTTAAAGGATGCCGGCTTCACCGTCATTTTAAATAAAGCCGCCTGCCGCGGTATCGCCCCCGACACCACCAAAGCCGCATTGGAAAAAATGAAAGCTGCCAGCGTCATCCTGGTGGAAAACGCGGCAGCGTTGCAAACGTTACGTTAAGGTAAGTAAAGGAAACACTGATTACGCAGCGTATCCTAAAGTCGTTTTATTCTTCATAGCCATACTGGTTATTCAGCATCGCAATGCCGCTCCCGGTTTTAAACACACGGGAGCGCATTTTTTTTATTGCTTCTTCCGGCATATTTTTTTCAAAGGAGTTCACCAGAAAATCCGCTTCCAGCAAAATCTGCCAGTCCGGCCCGTCCACTCCTTCATAGGTATGATGATGGGCAATCAGGAAGCACACCCTGTCAATCAGTTCCGGCGCATACCCTCCGACCTCTTCCAGCAATGCCCGCGCGTAAGCAGGTCCTTCCTGTTCCTGTAACTTTCCATTGCTGAAGCCGTATTTTTTCTCCGCCGGATGAATGCCAATGTCATGCAGAATAGCAGCGATTTCCACAATCTCCTGCTGTTTCGGGGGCAGGTTTTCCATGTTCCCGATCATGGCGGAAAACATATACACTTTCAGAAAATGCTGGATACGGCGTGCATCGCCTTTGTCAAACAAAATCATCCTGCGTACTACTTCAGCATGTTCCATCTGCTTCCGTCTCCTCATCACATTCCTTTTAACGTTTCGATCATATACAGAGCCTTGGGCAGATATTCATACTGCTTGCTTTCCGGGAAAACGATGGCAGTGCGGTAGGTTTTACCAGCCCGTTGCCCCGCACTGTCCACGATCAGGCAATGCTCTCCCCCAATATAGCGGCGGATATACTGTATTTTTACATCATCCCCCTGGATGTTTTTCCTTGTTTCCGTAAACACAGGCACGGCTTTTCCGTAACTCGGGAACGTATCCTGATTTTTATAGTAATAGGTATCTGCCGGATCGTCTGCCGTTACCGCCATAAATTCTTTTTGTGAGATATTTCGGAGCAGCATAGGGCCAAACGCAGGAAGTTTCTGCAACGGATCATACGGCATGGAAGCAGGCAGCGCTACCACATAACGCCCTCTGCTGTTGGTGAACCAGCGGAAATCTCCCGCAGCCAGCGGACGGAACGGTGAGGGCGCAGGCACAGGCACCTGTACCGTAATTGTCTTATATTTCGTTCTGGCAGACGCCGTGCCGCTGGGCACCGGATAACTGCCTTCCCCGGCATTTCGGTTCCCCTGACTCTGCAACTGTTGCTGCGCTTCCGCCCCGTAGGATGAAAGCCCGTTTAACTGATCTTCCGGAGCACGGGTACCAAAGGTCCCGTCAGGATTTTCCAAAAAAGTTTCTGATACATCCTGCATTGTATCCGGTGGGAAAAAAAATTTTGGAATCTTAACGTCCATGGTTCCCGGGCGGTATCCGGATCCCACAAACGCGCCGGATACCAGGCGGAAATCCGGCCGGATCTGAGTATGCTGCCGGATCATCCGTTCCCGGAGTTCTGCTTCTGTATACCCCATAGTATTGGAAGGCCTTATTGTCATTCCGGCGCTCCTGCCAGGCTGCACCTTTCTTCCGGGCGCCGGTTTCATCGATGTTTGTCCCCGGGATATCCTTTCCCCGGTATCGCCGGCCTGTTTCCCTCTGCCGGTCTGCGGCCGGACCACCCGGATTTTAACCGTTTCGTGTCTGCTTCCAATGGGAGAATTCCCAACAATCGTAGAATCCGATTGCGGATGGGTCGGCAGCGCCGCCTCGCCCTGCAACGGACATACGGCAATGCCGGCAAGCCAAAGACTCGCCGCAAGTACCCGTATCATCCTGTTTTGATTTACGTTCCTTTTCATGAGTAACTATTCCTTTTGTTGTTCTTTTACATTTCTTTTGTTGCCGGTTTTCCGGAGTTGCCAGAACTGGATTTCCAAATACCACCGTAACAACAGAAACTGACCCGAATAAAAACTATCCTTGCTTTCTTACCGTATCGTACCGCCGCCGACCACTACGTCATCCTGATAAAACACCACAGCCTGACCCGGTGTCAGCGCCCGCTGGGGTTCATCAAACGTCACTTTGATGTTTCCGTCGTCCAACGGTTCAATCACAGCCGGCACATCTTTGGCCCGGTAACGGGGCTTGGCTGTGACACGCATCGGTCCTTTCAGTTCCGGAATGGAAATCAGATTGCAGCGTTCCGCAATCAATGTGTCAGAGAACAGCGCCTCCTGCGGTCCCAGGTACACAATGTTCTTTTCCACATCTTTCCGGATCACATAGAGCGGATACTGATAGGCAATCCCCAGTCCTTTCCGCTGCCCGATGGTGTAATGCAGCTGCCCTTTATGGGCGCCCAGTACCGTACCGTCCAGATGGATAAACTTTCCCGGTTGCGGCTTACGCCTTGTCATATTCTCAATCACCCGGGCATAATCCCCGTCCGGCACAAAGCAGATATCCTGGCTGTCCGGCTTCCGGGCATTGGCCAGCCCTTCCGTTTCCGCTTTTTCCCGGATGGCCGTCTTCTGCAGATGCCCCAGCGGAAACAGAATACGGGCCAGCTGTGCTTGCGTCAGGGTGTACAGCATATAGCTCTGGTCCTTTTGCCTGTCATCTCCCCGCAGCAGCAGCCAGCGTCCGGTTTCTTCATTAAATTTTACATTAGCGTAGTGGCCCGTAGCGATGTAGTCGCATCCCAGCTCTTCCGCTTTCGGAAACAGCTGCCCCAGCTTCACATTCTTGTTGCAGTCCACACAGGGATTGGGCGTCCGCCCGCTTTCATACTCCGCAATGAAGTGGTCTATGACAAACTGACGGAAATACGGGCAGAAATCAAACACGTAATGGGGAAACCCCATCTTTTCCGCAACCTGCTTCGCGTCCCGCACGTTAGCAAAACTGCTGTCTGTTTCCCCTGTCAGCCCGATGTCTTTGTTTTCAAACATCTTCAGGGTGACACCAATTACATCATAGCCCGCTTCCTGCAGCAGCAGTGCCGCCGTACTGCTGTCCACGCCGCCGCTCATGGCCATTAAAACTTTTTGCTTCATTTTAAAACCTTTTTATGCTCTTCTGCGTGACAGGATTCCGCAAAACTGTTCACGTTTGCTATTCCATGGATTTATGCGCCTGTGGCTTCGAAACTCGGGCTGCGCCCTCAGACAGTCTCGCCACTGCGGCGCATTTCATCTCATGGAATCACGCAACCGCTCTCAATGTTTTGCTTGAATCCTGCCACGCATATAAATCTATAAAACTTTATGCTCCAAATGCAGCGCACTCTGCATTAATCTTTGCTTCATCCACGCGCATGGCTTCAATGGTTTTCGTAATCAAGTCTTCCAGCGTCCAGCCCAGCATGTCCGCACCCTGCTGGATGACTTCCCGGTGACAGCCTGCCGCAAATCTATGATCTTTGAATTTTTTCTTCACGGATTTCATTTCCATGTCCTGCACGCTTTTGGACGGACGCACCAAAGCGCAGGCGCCGATAAGTCCCGTCAGTTCGTCACAGGCAAACAGAACTTTTTCCATTTCGTGTTCCGGTTTGATGTCTACCGTAATCCCATAACCGTGGCTGGCCGTTGCATGGATCAGTCGTTCATCCAGCCCCCGTTCCCGCATGATCTCCTGGGATTTTTTGCAGTGCTGGTCCGGATACTGTTCAAAATCCAAATCGTGGAGCAAACCCACCAGGCCCCAGAAATCTTCTTCTTCCGCATATCCCAACGTGCGGGCAAAATGGCGCATGGCCCCTTCCACCGTCAGGGCATGGCGCAGGTGGAACGGGTCTTTATTAAATTCAGTTAATAATTTCCAGGCTTCTTCTCTTGTAAGCATAAGGCATCCTTCTTTCATTACTAATCAAAATATTTCAATAACGTTTTCCTGAAATCTCGCAGACCATTGATAACTGCAAACGGTTTCCTCAAATCACATAATCGGCGCCGGCTTTTTCATGATACCGTTTCACCAGATCCGCAAGAGTGATGTGGTCTACCACCTGATTCACTGCCTCTTCAATTTGCTGCCAGACCTCCAGAGTCACGCAGGTCCGCTCCATTTCGCAGACACCGCTTCCGGCTTCCAGACAGGATACCGGTGCCAGACTGCCTTCCGTAGTCCGGAGAATATCCCCCACGGTATATTCTTCCGGGGGTTTTGTCAGCTGGTACCCGCCCTGGGCGCCCCGGGCACTGCGTACCAAGCCCGCCCGGCTCAGCTGGGTAATGATCTGTTCCAGATATTTGTCGGAAATATTCTGTCGCTGGGACACTGCCTTCAGCGGAATGTATCCGCATTCGTAATGTACTGCCAGGTCCAACATCAGTCGCGTGGCATACCGTCCTTTTGTCGAAATCCGCATACTGCAATCACCTCTTTCGGAAAACTTCAGGAACACTGATGCAGCAGTGTCTCCCTAAAACTGCAACGGCTCCATAGGGAAAGGGAAAGTTAAACCTTTCACGCAATATCATTGTATTCTTACTGTAATATATGCCTATATTCTACTATGAATTAAGTGATATCGCAAGTTGTTTTTCAGAAAACAAAAACTCCTTTTCGGCCTGCAATCCGCAACTGCAAACCGAAAAGGAATATAGATTCATGGTATTTATTTTTTCTGAAAGTTCTTCTCTTTATCATAGGAAAGGCGACGACACGTAAACGATTCCGGGAACGAAACCGAAACGGAACTACTCCGCCGTATAGGTCTCTTTGTCTACCTGTTTCTCGCTGCAGGCCAGCATCATCGTAGAAGCAACGTCTGAGGTTACATTGCCCACGGTGCGGAACATTCCCGCCGGGCTGTCTATGGGAAGAAAGAGGGCGACAGCCGCCGTCGGTATCCCCACCGCCTCAAACACCGTGCTCAGTCCGATGATAGCGCTGCCGGGGCAGCCGGCCATGGTCACCGAGACCAGGAACGTGGATACGGTCAGCGTCACGAGGGTATTCAGATTCAGTCCCACGCCTAACGAACGCGCCATCAGAACCGCTATCATCGCAGTATAAAAGCTGCTGCCGTTCATATTGAACTGCAGTCCCACCGGTATGGAGAACATGGCCAGCCGGGAGTCAACGCCCAGTTTTTCCGCACAAAGCTTCAGGGTCATCGGGATACAGGCGTTGGAACTGTTCAGAGAAAACGGAATCGGCGCAAAGGTCAGGGACTTTTTCAGGAACGGAACCGGTGATAATTTTCCCGCCAGGGTTACAAACAGCCCGGACGCGAGGACAACCAGCGCCATCCCAAACGCATTCGCCGCCAGCACAATACCCAGGGACAGGAGCGCGTCCGTTCCTGTGGTCAGCATGAGCTGCACCATGGAGCAAAACACCACGAGGGGGATAAATTTCACCACTACGTTCATGACGTCCATGAAGAAGAAGTTAAAGAATTCAATCAGCTCTTTCACTACGTTGGCCCGTTCCCCCGCCCGGTTGACAATGATACCGAAAAAGCAGGCCAAGAACAGCATCTGAAGCACATTCCCGGTAGCAAACGGCTGAATCAGGTTAGCAGGAATGATGCCCGTAATCATATCCAGCAGGGATAAGCCCGGCTTAACATCCATATCCTGTTGGGGGACAGCTGCCGCCAGCCCGGACAGGCCATCGGAAAAGAAAATCAGTCCAAACACAACCCCCAATACCGTACAGACAAACAGCTTCACCAGGGACAACATGATCAGTTTCCCGCCTATGCGTCCTACATCGGTGGCGTTGGACATGTGGGTGATACCGGCGATGACCGAGATGAAAATCATAGGACCGATGGTCATGGAAAGCGCATTCATGAACATCCGCAGCGCAGATCCGGCCAGCGTGACATTGATCTGTTCCAGCGCATCCGCGCTTACGGTTTCTTTTAACAGAAGTCCGCAGACAATCCCCAGTACAATCCCGATAACCGTATTGCGGAAATCTTTGGATGCGGATTTGTGGATCCGTATGGAAACAAGATTCTTTCCGTTCTTCCTGGAATACCCCACCTCTTCCCGGTGCGCTTTCAGTATGGCAAGACCGTAGGCATCTTCCTTCTCTTCGTTTACCTCGGTCATTTCCACCAGGGGATTATACTGTTCCCCAAGGGATTCCAGGCGCATACTGATATCGCCAAAACGGCGGTGCAACGTAACCGTTACCGAAAAATCCGCCGGATCCCCGGCCCCTTTGGACAGACGGAGGAATGTTTCTTCCAGCAATAGTTGTGCCGTAAGGATTTCCTTTTGGGAAATTTTGGCTTTGGACAATTCCTGTTCCAGCCATCCCATGGTTTCTGTAAAGGTGCTGTTGCTCAATACCACAATGTTTAAGCCTCCTGTTATCACGCCGCTTTTGTCGTTAAACAGCAAGACGTACCGTGACCTTACCATTATGTCCCGTTATTCATCCGGGAAATTACTTACGGTTTTTCTTCTCCGCCTTTTTCGCTTCTTTGGCATCCTTTGCCTGTTTTTCCTTCACCTTGGCCCACAGGTCGATGACTGTCTTCATCCATTCGATCATGGCCAGTTTGCCGAACTGGTGCCAGGTTTCACACTCCGTGTTCTTCGCAATAAATGCATTCCATTTTTCCTGATTTACTTTTTCGATTTCCAGCGGGTTCGTCAGGCCGAAGTCACTTTTGAACAGCATATCATCCATGGAAGTGAATTTGCTGTTCTCTTTCATAAATTTTTCATTAAAGAGTTCCTGAAAAGTCATCTGCTGCATCAGACGTCCCAGCTCCGGATCCGATTTGTACATGTCCATATATTTTTTAAATTCAAACTCTATTTTTTTTGCGTCAACCATGTTGTCCTCCTATATTTTAAAACGTCTGCATTATTGTAACACATTTTTTCCTGTTTTTCTATAATCGTGTTTCTTGCAGGTCCGTTTTGGCAAAAGTTATTTTTTTACAGGGAATGCTATCGCTGTTTCTCATACTTAAGGAAACTCTGATTAAAAAATGCCACAAAAAAAACTTATTTAAGTCACGGTTTTGCCGCACCCCGCTGTTATGATACAGGTAACAAAACATCCGGCGGCAGCTGCCGGGTACCAACAAATAAAGAGCTGATGCCGGTGGATAAAGAGCAGACAAACTTGACATCAGTTCATTCCGGAAATAAGTACGGCAAAAGCAGAAACGGGGGATTATCATGATGATGCACAAAAAATTACAGAAAGTCCTGGCAGTCGCTCTAATGACAAGTTTCTTCAGTACCTCTTTCATAATGGGAGTTTCTGAAGCGGCGCCGGCCCGTCATGCCGGCGGACAGCGTCCCGCGCAGACACAGCAGGTCCGCCCGGTACATAAAAGCAGTTCCGGCCATCAGCCAAGACCGGCCATGCATCGAAGCAATCCCGGACATCAGGGCCCGGCAGTTCATAAGAACATTCCCAAACAGCAGGGGTCTGGCATGCACCGGAGCACACAGCATCACAAGGCGCAACCTGTGATGCACAAGAGCGGCCCTGCCCATCACGGGCCGGCTGTACATAAAGCACCACAGCACAAGGCACAGCCTATGATGCACAAAAGCGGTCCCGCTCATCACGGACCTGCTGTACACAAAGGCGGCCCTGTCCATCACGGCCCTGCAATCCATAAAGCACCCCATCATAAAGGCCAGCCTATGATGCACAGAGGCGGTACCATCCACCACCGCGGTCCTGTTGTAGTGCAGCGGCATCATCCGGCGCCGCCACCGCCGCCCCACCATCACCATAACGACCATCGCAGCATGCACAGCGGCGACTGGATCGGTGCATTACTCGTAGGCGGAATCATCGGCGCCATCATCGCCAACAACAGCCATCATAAGGCTGATACTGTGGAATATGTGTACGCAGATTGAATAAACAGCGCATACTGCAGATAAATTCGGTTGTATAAATGCTGTTACGGAATAGATAGCTAACACGTTGCATTCAGATTCACCTGAAAACTTTACAGACACCTCCCTGAGTAACTACATGACACCTCTCTCTAAAAAAGGGACTGGCAACAGGATTGATTCCTGTCCAGTCCCTTTTGCTTTGGATTGATTGTCTTTGTCAGAAGGCGCAGATTAAGGAGACGCTGATTAAATGAGTTTGTACACAGACGAATTAACCAGTGTTTCCTTAAACAAACAGCGTGTCAAATCCCGGAATCATACGGCGTATCAATCCCCTGGATGAACTGCGCGCTCACATAGCCCACCGTGCCGTCGTCCAGTCTTACCTTGGCCCATTTAAACATAAGATATTTTTCCCCGGTTTCCTTGACAAACCCCAAAACTGTCAGCGGATAGCCGTTATCTTTTTCGCCCAGGATTCCGCAGTTGGTGTTGGGCTGTTCACGGATCCGCACGCCATCCCCTTTGATGGAAGCCCGGCCCATTTCCTTAAAGAAGCGGATCCTTCCGTCATCACCCACACTCGCATGGCCCAACCGCATCACGTCGTTGTCTTCCGGCTGCAGGATTGCCATGTTATTCGTAGTAATCGCATTGGGTCCTTCGCCGCTGTAGAAATCCGTCATACGGATATACGTATCGGGATTTTCCAGCATCTCCGGAGCGTTCAGGGTAATGTGGCGATGTAAGTACAATGCGTTGGTGCTGGTCATAGCCGTTCCGGTGAAATTGCTCCAGGTAATTCCAACCCAGGAAGGCTCTGCGTTGTAATCCTTCTTCACAAACAGGAAATAATAATTATGCTGATGGTTTTCCATCACAATGTGCAGATTTTTATCCGCTGTTACGGTCCACATGTCCTGCCGGTCCGGATTGCTCACGTTCAGCACATAGTAGTCTCCGTGCCAGGGTTTCGCATCCTCTTCATCGCTCAGGGTATAAGTATTAGGCGAGGTATTACGATTGTAAAATGCATTTGCGTTTAACGTTTTTTCATATGCGTACAGCAGTGCGGATACCGGATAATATTCCGTTGCATCAGCTTTTTTCACGTACTTTCCGTTCAACGCATCGCCGCAATTGTACGCATTAGCCTCCCCTTCATTGACAAAACCAAATCCCACCTGCTGTTCAAAAGACGTACTGAAAACTTCAGGGGTAAATTTGCTGTTCCTCTTTAACGCATTCTGCATGGTTTCGCCCCGCAGACGCAGGCCCGTTTCCCCCGCGCCGGCCGTATCCGTTTTCCAAATATAGCAGGTTGCCAGTTCTTCGGTCACGTTACCGCTTCCGTCCAGCGCCTGCAGCGCGATGATGGGTGCTCCGGCGGAAGTTTTCATAGACCTTCCTTCCTGGGTTTCCGAAGCCTTTCCGTCCAGCGTGATGATAAACATCCGGGCCGTCACGTTGCCGCTTTCGTCTTTCTTTTCATAGATACCGTCTTCGGGCAACATGGCCCAGGCAGAAACCGAAATCAGCAAAAGCAACAATGTCATCATCATCGTCAAAAACATGTGTCTCCGTTTCATTCTCGCGCCTCCTTTAGTAAACACTTCTTGTCCAAAAAAATACGTTGGGCACATACTGTATTTTAATCAAAAAACTTTACGGTTCATTTTATATTTTTGCATTGCAGCGTTTTTTCAACGAATCATTATTGTTTTCTTTTATTGTAGCATAGGTTGTAAAAATTTTTAATAACAATTTTTATTTACCCACACCGGTGAAACAAGATAGCTTATTTTTTCGCAGACCTTATTCCCTTTGCGCAAGCTTTACAGATATAGTATAATATATAAGATAAGAAGAAATTATTTTTTGCAGGACCGGTTTTTAGGAGACGCGTCCTGCCAATGCAAATAAAAAGGAAGTGTTACCATGCCTGTTGCGATTCCCGACGCAGTGTTCCAAGTCGACAAAGCTATTTTGCTTTTTATACAAAACAACCTGCGCTATCCCGCGCTGACGCCGTTTTTTAAAGCAATCGCCAATTACGGTGTCATCATCCTTGGGGTCTACGTAGTCCTCATGCTGTTGTGGGAAAAACGGAGGATTTTCCCCATCGCCTCGGCCTGTGTGGTCAGCGGCCTGTTGGGGGATTTTATAAAAGGTTACCTGAAAAAAGCAGTGATGCGCCCCCGCCCCTTTTTGGAAATACCGGCTCTGGAGCCTCTCATCAAGCGTCCAAAAGGATTTTCTTTCCCATCGGGGCACACCACCCTGGCTTTTGCCGTAGCCTTTATCATCAGCCGCATTTTGCCGAAGCGTTACAGCATCCCCGCATTTTTAATGGCTGCGCTGGTTGCGTTTTCCCGCCTGTACCTGGGCGTGCATTATCCCACCGACATTTTGGGCGGCATCTGCATAGGCTACGTAGCGGGTATGATTACGGACTTTTTGTATAAGAGATAAGGAAACCTAAAAAGAGGAGGAAGAAAAAGTGAAAAAACTGTTTATGGTCCTGCTGCTCTGTGTCAGCATGTTTGGTTTTTGCGGCCAGGAAGCTCGCGCCCAGGACGACGTCAAACTGTCCAACGATGCTTCGGACTTTGTACTTTTAACGGATGTAGTGCCGGACGCCATTCTGGAAATCCGTTACTTCTCTACGTATAATTTTGTAGGAGACCGCATCGACGGATACCATCAGCCCACCGCTCTGTTGACAAAAGAAGCGGCGCGGGCTTTGAAAGCAGTCAGTGATGACGTAATGAAAAAAGGCTACCGTTTAAAAATATACGACGCCTACCGTCCCCAGATGGCGGTTTCCCATTTCGTCCGCTGGGCCAAAGATGTGAAAAATACCCGCATGAAACCCTATTTTTATCCGGAACTGACAAAAGAAGTGCTGTTCCCCCAGGGTTACATAGCGGAACACTCCGGCCACAGCCGGGGCAGCACGGTAGACCTGACCCTGTTCGACATGACCACGGAAAAAGAAGTGGACATGGGCGGCACTTTCGATTATTTCGGACAGCTTTCCCATCCGGACTACAAGAAGATTACGAAAAAGCAGTATCAGAACCGTATGATCCTGCGGGAAGCGATGCTGGCCCACGGATTTAAACCGCTGGTAGAAGAATGGTGGCATTTCACCCTGAAAGACGAGCCCTATCCGGACACCTATTTCACCTTCCCGGTCAGCGAAGCTTCCGTAAAACGGGAAACGAAAGCAGCACAGGAACTGAAACCGGCTGCGTAAGTCTTTGAACCTGTCTTTTGCACATCCTTTTGATACTTTTATTTTTCAGGAAACACTCTGACCGTTTTCTTTTTCAGTCATCATTACGGAACTGCTGCTGAATTGAATTTTCTATAGCCCTTGCTTTTTCAGCAAGGGCTGTTTGCACATAAGGAGTAACCATTATGCCTGTAACTTTTATCCGCGGCGACATCACCAAACTGAAAGTAGACGCTATCGTCAACGCAGCCAATAACCAACTGCGTGGCGGCGGCGGTGTAGACGGCGCCATCCATGCAGCGGCAGGGGCAGAGCAGCTCCACGCCTTCTGCAAAACCCTGGGCGGCTGCCCTACCGGTGAGGCAAAACTTTCTCCCGGTTTCAACCTGCCTGCAAAATTTATCATTCACACAGTAGGCCCGGTTTGGCAGGGCGGCGCATTTCATGAAAAAACGCTGCTGACCTCCTGCTATCTGCGCTCATTGGAACTGGCACAACAGAATCATTGCAAGACCGTAGCCTTTCCCCTGATTTCTGCCGGCGCTTACGGCTATCCCTATGACGACGCGCTGCAGATTGCCTACGACACCTGCCAGCGTTTTATCAACGAAACAAAAGCTGACATGGAAATTTATATCGTGCTGTACCTGCGTGGGCGCAATTACAACGCAAACGTCCGGCGGCATACGGATTATTCCCGCTTCCCTGGTACGGATATGTTCCGACAGATAGCAGAATACATCCGGGATAACTACCATTTCGACGCAGAAGAGGTAAAACAGGAGAAACAGGCAGAAGAGATTTCTGTCGTAGAGAGTCTCACCCTTCATGATGTAAACGTCTGCATGTCATGTGATAGTGACTTATTGGATTTTGAAGATAGCGAACCGCCTGTAAAGCCTAAACGCTTTGCAAAGAAAATAAAAAAGTCCGCGTCGGAAGATGCTGTAAAAAAGAAAATCAGTTTTTCGAAAGCTATATCGGAAGAAAGAACGGCCCCGGAGCCTGACGAAGCAAAAGAAGCTGCAATGGGACGCGCTTCCGCAATGGAATCCGCTCCGTCAGCTGCCGGCGGAAAACGCAGCGCTTCTTCCATGCTGCGCCACTGGCTGGAGGAAGATTACCAGCCTGCGGCAAAACTTCCGAAACCGGGAGACTTTTCTGTGGAAGAAACCTTTACGCAGCGTCTGCTACGTTTTATGAAAGAAAAGAATATGGATTCACCGGAAGTGTATACCGAAGCCTGCATAGACCGAAAACACTTTTCAAAAATTCTGAGCAACATTCATTACCAGCCTAATAAAAATACTGCGGTCCGGCTGGCTCTGGCGTTAAAACTTTCTCCGGAAGAGACAGACGCCTTCCTGAACGCGGCCGGGTTCGCCCTGTCCCGCAGCAAGATTACCGATTTGGTTATCTCTTACTGCATTTCCCATAACCAGAGGACCGTGTGGCAGGTCAACGGCATATTGGAAGATTACGGTCTGGCTTCCATTTGAGAAAATTCCTGTTTCAATTTCCGCAGATTTACTATATAATATATTTAATAAAACATAAGTTGACCTATAAGGAGGTTCAGAATCAGTATTTCACTTTTCCTAGGAGGGCCTTTATTATGAAAAATCCTGTTATTCTTCACCTTATGAGCAGGGACTATACATTCAGCGATTTGGAATATAATACGTCCGATATCGCTTATTACTATATTCTGCCCGCCCGTGAATTAAAAGAAAAAGAAATTGAGTTTAAAGAGTCTGTCGAGGACGATGAACTGATCCTGATTCTTTTCTTTAAAGATTCTTCATATAAATGCTTTTCTCTGGCAAGATTTTCCATAGACTTTTTGTATTGATGACGCAACTGTAAAAAGCACTTCCGGCCAACACCGGAAGTGCTTTTTTTGCGGGAAATGTTCTTCAGAAACACAGAGGAATCAGCGTCTCCGTCCCTTTTTTCAGATAGTATTCCTGCCATGATTCTGATATAATGATTTTACACCCATTAAAGAAACACGAGGAGGCGAACCCCATCATGAAATTCAAACATGCCAAACCCCTGGCCCTGGCCGCCGCAGCAGTTGCTATCAGTGCCGCAGGAGGGGCCGAAGCAGCCGTCAGCCCGGAGAAACAGATCTCTTTCCTTGCGGAGCAGGCCGCCGTGTGGGGCACCGACGCTTTTTACAGAGACTGGCTGCAGGACGACGGCTGGTGCGCCATCACCGACCTTGACGGAAACAAACGGCTGGAACTTTTCTTTGTCCGGGCAGTACGGAATCCCGTTCCCGGTATGAACGACAAAGGAAACAACGAAGAAAAGGGACGGGCTCTGGTAGCAACCGTTCCGATCACCATGCGGGTCCGCGGGTTTGAAGTAAGCGCGGACGGCAAAAAGCTGGAAGAACTGAAATTCAATTTCCCGGATAAAATTATTCCGCCCAATCTGACAGTGTTACGGGAAAGCTTTTATAATGCAGGCGATAAGACGCGGTTTTATCATACATACACATTAAACCGCGTGCGCGATCTTGGCTTTTGCCTGTACCGGCAGGTCATATCGCTGAAGAACGGCACCGTGGAAGTGCAGACCATTGGAACAGAATACGGTAATTACGGTCTTTTCATGGAAGCGCCCACAGCAGAGGCCATTTTCGATTATGCGGAAGACCGGCACGGAAAGAAAATGCAGGAAAAAGAACTCAGCGACTATGTGAAAGCCTATTCTGCCGGCGCCTCTCCCGCAGATTTCAATATGAGGTGGATTTATTCAGAAAAATGGAAAAAGGCGCAGAACACGCCCGGCGGTGTGCGCAACGCCTTTGCCGAAAACTGGAAGGAATTCCGCTGGCAATTAAAAAAGGACACCAGATAACCTCTTTTCCATATAGTCATGCACAACCCGGCGGATTTCCGCAAAACGCTGCCGGGTCCGCGGGTTGCGGCTGGGAAACAGCAGCACCGTTTCCAGATAGCCCTGCTCCCGCATCAGCCGCACGCTCACGGGATACACCAGTCCGAACACAAAAGAGACATGTCCCAGCATCAGGTCCGCCGGAGTCTTCATCATGTTACGGAACAGATTCTGACACTGCAGCATCGCTTCATACACTTCATCCGTGATCTCCGAATCCAGAAAAATCTCGTCCGGCACATTGTAAATCGTGCTTCTCGGCGTCTCTACATTCACACGCAAAATATCCAGCTTGTCCGCGTCACGCAAAATGGTGGCAAAGCGAAGCTCCCGCTCTGTCAGGTCATCCGGCAGCTGAAACACATTGTGCAGCCGTATGGCCTTTTCCGTCAGCAGATAGTCATCAGATTCTGCAGGATCGTCTTCCACCTTTATAAAATTTTTAATCAGACCTTCCCGGAACAAAATATCCGCACTGAGTTCTGCATGATTCACGGAAAGCGCGTCACGGAATGTATGATACCGGCGCACCTGCTCAAACCGTCCGATGTCGTGCAGCATCCCCAGCAGCCAGGCCAGGTCCTTATCGTACCCGGTCATCCCCAGACTGTCGGAAATCACATCACACAACCCCGCCACACGAAACGTGTGCTCCACTTTTAACGCAACTTTGGCATCGTCCAAATCATAGGCCGCAGTGTAGTCGTGAAAACTTTTTTCTGCCTCTGCCCGGTTAATTGCAAATGTATTATTCATGATAAAACCAACCTGTGTCATAGTATTCTATGCATTTCATGTTATAATGTATTATAAGAAAATAACCGGAAAACTGCAAGTACATCCCAACGGCAACACGGCAGACAGTAAAAGAAATACGGAGTCATTCCCATGCGCGATGACAGAGGACATCGCATAAACCCATGGAACCCGTGTCTCCAAATTCCATCACATATACAGGGAGGGAAACAAATGAATCATTCGTTAGTCGGCAAAACCGCCGCCGCCAACATGTGCGAGCGTATCAACAAACTTATCCGTAACTTTGAAAAGAGCCTGGCGCCGGACGAAGTGGCGGCCATGAGCCTGGCCTCGTTCTCCAACCGGCCCATCATCATCAAGCGCCTGGGCTACTGGAACCCGGACCTCATTGTGCTGTACGGTTTCGACCCTAACACAGGGGAAGCCCTGAAAATGATCCAGCACATCTCCCAGTTTACCCTTTGCCTGATCACATTAAAGCGTCCGCCAGACGATGAGCCGCTGCCGGAAGAAGAAGAGGATAAAAAGCAAAGCAGCCGCCGCATTGGTTTCATTATTAATGAAGAAGAACAACCATAACATAAGGAAACGCGGATGAAATCGTCTGCACGCTGACCCGTGCTTTTTGTAACTGATACTCCCCCATCACGGCATAAAAATATACAGCGCTTGTCCGCCGCACAGCAAAACGGCAAGCGCTGTATTTTGTTTTATGCAATCGGGCTTCCCTTCATGTGTTATCTCAATATTTCAGCATATATTTTTTATTGAAGAGTTCCGGTTCCTCGCGGAAGAGGATTGTGATGGGGAGCGGCCTGGAACCGGCATGGAAGTCCCCGCTCCGGAAATGAACCGTTACGCCCTCCGTGGTCATGATCCAGGGCAGGAATTCCATGTCAGAATCGTCTTTGATCCTGCTCAGGATCATCCGTCTCGGATTTTGTCCCAGGACTTTCCTGCCATATTTCTTTGTCAGCCTTGCCAACAGCGTATCGGCCAGTTCTTCCTTCGAAAGTTTGAACACGTCAAGACTGCTTAATTTTTTTCCTGTTTTTGCATCATAGTTCAGGCCTTCATAGCCCCACCGTTCTCCGGCAAGATCCAGGTGAAAGGACTGTTCCAGAAGGCTCAGCACCCTTGCGTCATCGCGTTCCAGCTTCACGAAAACGAGCCAGCGGCTGTTGCGGATGTCCCGGTGCCCTTTGGCGGCAAGCTCTTTGGATTCCCGCATGTCCTTATCGAAAAAGGAGCGGAGCTGGTCACTCTCTTTTTTGAGCGACGCGATCAGGTGCCCGTGGGAATCGTCTTTGGAAGAAAAGACCGGCCACTGGACCTTCAGTATAAGCCCGTCCTTATCCGTCACATCAATGACGCTGTCTTTCACCTGCAGCCATTTTGAAGCGCTTACATTGGAACGGAATTCCGGACCGGCAGCTGCTGCCAAACTGCAAATCATCAGAAATAACACTACAAGGATACCGGTAAGCTTTTTCATTCCATACACCTCCAGTGATTTGTAAAATCTTGTTTACTCATCGTTTCGCATTATTACAAAAGCGTTTCCTTGTGATCCAGAATTGCCTTGCCTGCCGTGCAAGCCGGACAGAAGCAGATTTTGGCCCCTGTCGCTTTAACTTTTCTCGCGGTTTCCGCCATGTTCGCCGCTGTCTCCGCGCCAAAAATCTCTTTGGCCGCATCGGAACAGAAAAACGCCAGCGTATCATCTATACTCTGCACATCTTCTTCCAGTTCCGCAATTAAAATTTTCCCGGCAGCCTTTTCGTCAGCGGTATCCAGCGCCGCCAGATATTTTTGCGCCGCGTCTTTTAATTCCGGGCAGCAGCTGGGCGCCGCCAGAACTTCTTTCACTTTCTCAACAATAAAATCGCGCTTCGCATTTGCCATAATGGTACCCTCCTCCGGCCAACAATAAAACATGAAATATGTGTATTATGTATAATCGCTTTACACAAAGGCAATCTCCTGTCCGTCACCAACGCAACGTTCGTTCTTTGCCACTTTACTTTACGCCTTTCTGCTCAACTCTATTATAAAAGAAAATCCGCAAAAATTAAATAATTTTTTTCGCAAGCATTTTTCCTCACGACACAACTATTTTTTTCGGTGAAACGTTCCACATATAGTCAAACTTTCTGTTACGGTAAATCGTTCTTTTCATTTTCCGTAATTTGCTATATAATTAAGGAGGCACTGATTAAATACAGGCATTAACTCTGCGCAACGCAGAGTCACTCATTTTATCATCCGGGAGGTTTATTATTATGAAAACTCGTCTGTTTGTACTCGTCACCCTGTTCATGATGCTGTTCACCGCTTCCGCTTTTGCCGACGTTTCCGGTGGCAGCATTACCAAACTACGCAACACCAGCGACGGTCAGAAAATCGTTATCTTCACGCAGGAAGGTTACTCAGTGGCAAGTGTTCTGGAATTTGTTGCCAACAAACCTATGCAAGCAAGCAACGTAATTGAAGCCGTCAACGCCTATCTCACACAGCCCGGCAAAGTGCGGATTTTGGATGAACACACCCACTCCGCCGACAACTACATCCAGATTGAATACACCCATCTGACAGAAGAAGCTGCCAACCGCTGGCTGTCAAACGATGGACGGTTTGGCGCAGTACAGCGTGGCAGCATTACCAAATTACGCAACACCAGCGACGGTCAAAAAATTGTTATCTACACCCAGGAAGGGTACTCTGTAGGAACCGTTCTGGAATTTGTTGCCGCTAAACCCATGGAAGCAAGCAACGTAATCGAAGCGGTTAACGGTTTCCTCACCGACGTGGGCAAAGTGCGGATTTTGGACGAGCATACCCATTCCGCCGATAACTACATCCAAATTGAAGCCGTTTACCTTTCCGAAGAAGCTGCTAACCGCTGGTTAGCGAAAGGCGGCAGCTTCTAAGCCATAGTGCATTGGAAATTCCAAAAACTGATAACAGAATTAAAAAAACAGGGCACGCTGCCGTTATAAAACGAAAGCGGCCCTGATTTTTTGTCCTTAAACATACTATTTATAACTTTAACAGCCGCATTGGCCATTTTCGCTCCCTGATGTCCGACCTTGGGAACAGTCACAAGCTTCCAGTTAAACGGTACGCCCAATTCTGCAGCCTTTATTTTTGCCGTTTTAAAAAAGTTTTTTCCCCGGGCCAGACGATTCAGCCCCTGTCTGTCAGCTTTCGGAGTCGTACGCAACTTTGCATTACGTTTGTTATCTTCTTCACCTAACAAAACAACTACAGGTTTTGCAAAAGCCGACACAAGTTTTTCTCTGCTTACAGGAACTCCACCGAGTCCATAAGGGAAAGAAACTTTTGTGTCCGGCATCGTATACCACCCGGCATTTGCAGGCATAATCAAACAGGCGTCCGTTCTTCCTCCAAAGATTGCATAGCGATGAACCATCTGCCCTCCGGCTGAATGCCCGAAAACTACAACCGGGCTTTCCTGCGCGCCTGTCCTGGTTTTAATATCATTGATAATACGGTCTATCGCCGGGAAAACCCATCTGCTTTGGGGTTGTAATATTCCATTGCCGCTCATGCGGTCCATTATGTTTCCGGTATTATAGTATCGTATCCCGGGATACTTAGCTTGCGTAAACTCCGGGCAGATAATCAGCAAATTATTATCCTCTGCAGGACCAACCCATCCGGAGCGATAATTCTTTGCGTTTCGATTCGAACCGTGAAAAACAACTACAATTACCTTTCCCGGTTTCCATCCTGCCGACCGATACGCATAAATCCGGATCGGATCACTTGTTACACCGGTTTGTTCCACAAATCCATAGCTGCTTTTGCCAACGGGCAACCCGGCCGATTCAGCCGACTTATTATGCGACGGAGACGATAACAGAAACCCTGCGCACAGGATTACAGCAGAAATCAAAAGAAACAGTTTTCTTCTCAAACTCATTATAACGTCTCCAGTCCTGTGAAACTCGAATTTACCACATTCTCTTCACTGCTACTCCACAGTTCCAGCCCTTATCGTGACTCCTCTCTGTAAAGCTGCTCCGCCGCAGCCCCCGGCCCATGCCAACGTAATTAGTTTGTCAGCAGTCTTGCATTGGTTGGCTTTTACATATAGCTTACCGTCTGTTCCATCCGTTTTCTGTTCGTATGGTTAGGCAGCGGTCCTGCGCCTTCTGCCGCATAACCCAGGTCCATCACCATCAATACTTCTTCATTTTCCGGCAGTTCAAGAGCTTCCGCTAGTTTCTCCGGATCAAAGAAATTGATCCAGCAGCTGTCCACACCTTCATCCGCAGCGGCCAGAATCATATGCGTAGCCACGATGGTAGCGTCCTCCACCCCGGAGTCCCGTTTGCCGCCGGGATACGTGAACACGTTGTTCTTATCATAGGCAACGACCAGTACAGTAGGCGCGCCGTAACGGCACGGCGTAACCGCATCAATTTTGGCTAACATCTGTTCCACCTGCACCACGTAAACATGCTGTTCCTGCAGGTTCTTTGCCGTCGGGGCCAGTCTCCCTGCTTCCAGAATCGCGGTCAGTTTTTCGTTCTCTACCTGCCTGTCGCTGAATTTTTTACAGGAATAACGATTCTTAACGACTTCTTTAAATTCCATTTTGTACGCTCCTGTCTATCCTTGTAATATTTTACGCAGACCTTCCGATATCTCGGCCCGTCATACTCGTCTCCTACTTCTTTTCCATTTTTATAATACTATTATACCAAATAAAGAGGTTGACTTTCCAACCATCTCTTTATATTTCTTCTCTCTTTCTTACCGGGAGACTGTAACCCGCTTCACGTTATCGCCATAGATCGTCTTGAAATCATCCCGCATGGAAATGACATTCCAGCCGTATTCGGCAGCAAGCTTTTTGCATTTGTCGGCCTTTTCCAAATTGCCGAGCTCCCGCTGCAAGTCGTCGCACAGCACAAAGAAAGCGGCACTCTTGTACTTATTTCCATAGATGGCATAGTTAAGCATACTGGCATCATCACGGGAATTTCCAAAAGCCAGCACAGGCTGCTTACCGATTTCCCTGGCAATAGCTGTCACCTTATTCATTTGCAGGTTTTTGCCCTGATACTTGCCACGTACCAGATAATCGTCTTTGCGATACACATACTTCAGCCCGTCGGTATTGCCCTGATGCGCTGCCAGAATCGCATTGTCCGTGCCGATAGCGTTAGCTTTCGGAATTGCCAGCATATCGCAGACCAGTATCCTCACCAGTTGCCGTTCCGAACCGGAAACAATGTACACCTGGAACTGGTTCGCCTGCAGATATTTTATCACTTCGACCATCGGAAGATAAAAGGCTTCACCCCAGGCAAGATTCCCGAGCCCTTCAACGGGTTTAGCCATAAATTTTTTTACGTAGGCAGTGTATTCCGGATCCGTCAGCCCGGAAAAGACCGAAGCAAAATGCGGAGAACTGCTGCCCGGCTTTTTGCCTGTATTCTTGTTTTTAAGCCATGCATCCAAAGCCTGTGCGAACTGCTTGTCCTCTGCCGGGGCCGTATAGCTTTTATCATGCAGGGCACGGTCCAGGATCAGCATCTGGGATAAATAGTAAGGCGCGGTCTCGCAGAGGATGGTGCCATCCATATCAAAAACTGCTATGCGGTCTTCTACCGGGATATAGCTCTTACTGTTTTTCTTTGTAATCTCCTTAACGTATTTCGTAAGCGCCTGATAGGATGCGGCATCCTTGTTCCAGCACTTGAAATTGCTTCCCCTTTTGTTCACGGTAATCTGGCCGATCTCGGCGCGAGTGGCCGCATCAACGTCACAGATTGCCCCAAAGCTTACCGCAGCAGCCAGCACAAAGGCCAGCAGTTTTTTCTTACTCAATTCCACAATTCTCACCCCGCTGTTCAAAGCAATTGTCGTTTTGGTATCTTACAGACAATCCACTATGAAAATTTCGATTATTTATAGTATTATAACATAATTACAACAAAACGGCCTTGGAAAATTGCTTTGCTCTTGCGTGGATTCCTATAACAAATTTATCGGTAAAACACCACCGGCTTCACTTATCTGTAGTAATCCCATGGCGGTTTTGATATAATAAATATGGAGGAAGCTCTGATGACTATGGCAACGTAAATACTATTTTACAAATTCGTTACTAACAAAGCAAAGGAGGCAGTCCGTTTATGAAAAAATTGTCAAATATTACAGGTACGGTAATACTGTGCGCAGCGATGCTGTTTTCATTCGCCGTCTATGCAGGCGGCAATGGTGGTGCAAACAATGTTGCCGGTAAGGACGCGTTCCAAACAAAGATCAGCAAAACCGTAGGGCATGGGAACAAAGTTTATTTTGCAAGCCCGATGTTTAACCAGGCCGAAAAGGAGTACAATTTAAAAATCACAAAATTGCTGGAAGAGTTCGGCTATCAGGTCTTTTTACCCCAGCGCGACGGAATCGAAGCGGCGAAGTTGGAAGGCAAGACAGAGGAAGAACTCATTAAGATGATTTTTGACCTGGATGCCGGACAAGTCAGAAAAGCGGATATCATCTTTATGAATATAGACGGCCGTGTCCCCGATGAAGGCGCCTGCGTGGAGCTGGGTATCGCTTACGGTATCGGCAAACGCTGCTACGGTTTCAAAACAGATTCCCATTCCGTAGAAATGGGACTTGATATGAACCCGATGATCAGCGGCTGCATGATTAAAATCTTCAAAAACTTTGACGGCGATAAAATGATAGAAGAACTGAAACAATATTTATCCAAACATAAACTGTAAGCCGGCGCGACCCAGTTCTTCTTATTATATCGGTAATTCAGATTTTTAAAACCTCATATCAGACCATATACGCCCATATCCCCGCATTACGCAAGGATATGGGCGTTATACATTGTTATATGCATTTATATGTCAATATGTTCAATACCTCTCCTATATTTGTTCCTCACGGAAGTATGCCGATGGTCTGAGAAATCAGCACCGTCTGCTCTTTGGAAAGACCCGCCGCTTTCGCAAAGGCCGCCTTATCAACGGAACCTCGCACACAGGTTCCCAGCCCTTCACTGGCCGCCACCAGCGCAACGCTTTGCAACATCGTGCCTGCCACCAGACAGTTATTCGCATGCTGCCGTTCCGGGTTCACTGGATGGGACGGATCTCTGGGCGGAACCGGATTGGACACAAAGAACAGCGTCAGCGGAGCCGTGTGGACAAAGGTCTGCTTTGCATTAATCTGCGGGCGGAAATCCACCGGGGAAACCCTGTTCAGCGCATGGGCTTCCGGATCATATTTATAAATACCGCCGGCCATCACCGCGTACACATCAATATTATAAATTCCCCTGGTAGTCGGATGCACACGTTTTCCGGACTCCGGCCGGTTGATGCCGTCGGCCGCCCACAATAATGCGGACAGCTGTTTCTCCTGCAATGCCGCGTCAGCAAAGCTGCGGGAACTTCTCCGACGGTCCAGCGCTTCCATTACCGTAAGGCCGTCTTTAGTAAACGGTGCAGACAGCGTAATGACAGCAGGCGCTTTCGTTTCCGCCGCCATCGCCTTTACCGGCAGCACCACGGCGCCGGCCAAAATGCCTAAAGCGCAAACCGCAACAGAAAGCTTTTTCAAATTTTTTCCGGTGAACATTTTCATCTTCATCAAACACCTCACTCCAAAAAAATAATTAAGAGCCACTGATTACTACTATATCATTGTTTTACTCTTCTTCCCGCATCTTTTTCCGAATGTATTGCAGGCGCAGGAGTAAAATCAGTGCAGAAAAGAAGAGCCCGATATCCAGACTCTGCCAGTACGAATAGGGACCATGGCCCAGCCTGTAATCCAGGAAAAGCCCCAACGGCATGCAGATTGCCCAATAGGCGATGAGACTGGAATAAAACGGAGCATTGACGTCCTTATATCCCCGCAGGATTCCCTGGATGGGAGCAGCCACCGCATCTCCCATAATAAACAGGCAGCTGTAGGCAATAAAGCGGACACATACCCCGATTACCTCAGGTTCTGTAACATACATGCCGGCAATGGAGTAACGCAACAGAAAGCAAAGGGACGGAAGGATCAGAGCACAGGTCCAATTGAACGCCAGTCCCACATTGGCATACTGTTCAGCATTAATCCAACGCCTGGCGCCGGCCTCGATGCCGATCAGGATTGTCATGCTCATGGAAACACTCAGCGGGAGCATATAAACAAAGCCGGCAAAGTTCATAGAAGCCTGACTGGCCGCAATGGCAGCGGTACCGAAACGCACCACCATAAATGCAACCACGCCGAAGATGCTGGTCTCCATAAAGATGGACAGCCCGATGGGTATGCCGATACGCAGATACTCCAGAATAAGATCTCTGCTGAACCGGCTGCTTTGGCTGCAGCAGGCGGAACCATCCGTCCTTGTTGCCGGATTATGTACCGGACTGTTTGCAGATTCCGTTCTGTCTCTCCCTTTACCTTTCACTTCCGGTTCACGGGAAAGTTCCGTGAATATAGGAATGTCACGGTACAAAGGATGCCAGCGGATAATCAGCGCAAACATCCCGAACAGAAACCAGCAGGTGATACCGGTGCCAATCCCGGCGCCGATACCTCCCAGCGGAGGAATTCCCAGTTTTCCGAAGATCAGGATGTAGTTCAGAATGATATTCAGAGGCAGGGTCGCCAAATAGACCTGCATGGTAAGACGGGTACCGCCCATCGTATCGATAAAAGAACGCAGCACCGTCCCCATGAAAAACGGAATGATACCGATGCCAATGCCCGCCAGATAAAACCTGGCAATATAAGCCACCTGCGGCTCCAGTCCCAGCCTTCGGATAAAAGGTTCCAGAAAACAGAAACCTGCCGCAAAACAAAGAAACGAAAAGAACAGAGCGAGCAAAAGCCCGTGCCGGACGACGCGCCCCGTTTCCGCCTTTTTCCCCGCCCCCAGCAGATGGGCCGTAAGCGGTGTGGCAGCAATTAAAATCCCGTTTATCGTCGTAAAGACAGGCATCCACAGATTGGTTCCGATGGAAGTACCTGCCAGCTGTTCCGCTCCGGCCCGTCCGCTCATAACCGTATCAAAAAAGTTCATTCCCATAATCGCCGACTGCGTAACGAGGATTGGGATCATAATACTGAAGAAGTGGCGGAACTTGTAACGGACATCCTTCCCGAAAAGTTTTTGTGCAAAAGACTTCATTATAATTCAGAATAGAATAATCTGCATGGGTTTATAGTCGTTATATGCATTTATATGGCAATATGCTCAATCTCTCTTTTAATTGCCCTTCAGCGCGGCACCTTCCTTAAACGCCTGGCCCACCTTCTCGCCGCACACATAATACCCGTGCCGGAACGTATCATAAACCAGCGCGTTCAGCTTCGTCACATCCACCTTGCTCTCAGCGTCCAGCACCCATTCGTCCGCTGCCGTGTTTACGATCTGCCCTACCACACAGAAAAAGCTTCCCTTCTTCAGCACATCGGCCAGCTCGCATTCCATAACCAGCGGAAACTCTTCAATAACAGGCGCGTTGACACGACCGCTCTTCACCGCGGTAAAACCTGAACGGGCAAACTTGTCCGGCACCTTATGGCCGGAGACTATGCCGAAGTAATCCGCCGCAGTCATATGCGCCTGGTCCGCTATCGCCACCGTAAAGGCCTTTGTCTTTAAAATGTTTTGCGCGGTCTTGTGGCCTTCATCCAAAAAGAGCGCGATCTGCTTAAAATCGCAGACCTGCCCCCAGGCCGCAGTCATCACGTTCACCGTCCCGTCCTCATTGTACGTCGCAATCATCAGCACCGGCATCGGGAACACAGCTTCCAAAACGCCCAAATCTTTTTTCATCTTGTTTTCCATCCTTTCATCGCAGTTCTTTATTCTTCTGTTTAATCAAAACGCAAGTAGTTCATAACGTTTACGGTCATCTTTTGCGTTTACGCTGCAGCATTTTCAGTGCCGCATGCCTGTTATAGATAGCATACAACAAAACAGTTGATTTGAAAAGGCTGCGTTTCGTTTACAAATATGCAATTATCAAATGATAAACAAGCGCTTCGGTTTACAAACTGACATCTCGGTTAACAAGTGGGTTTGTCTTTTTTTTATTCTTTTCTTTTTAGATAATTGCAATATTTTTTGTGATATTTTCTGATATAATTATTATATAGAAACAGTAATCCAGTAATAACGGTAATCAAATTATGGAGGAATGAACATGAAACCTGATTGGGAAATACGAAGGAGGTACAGTACATTTTTGCGGTTTCTATTTGCTGTTTTTCTGACAGCGGGTCTGCTTATGGGCAGCGTCGCGCAGGCGGCGGAACCGGAGACCTGGGCCGTCTACTGGTACATTTGCGGTTCGGATCTGGAGAGCGGCCTGAAACGCGCCTCGGAAAACATCAGAGAACTTTGCTCTGTACAGCTGCCGGAGAATGTTAAAGTAATTATCCAGACAGGCGGCGCGAAACAGTGGCACTTTGAAGGAATCCCTTCGGATGCGCTGGGACGCTATATTTACGACAGTACCGGCTTTCACGAAATTGAACGGCTGCCGGACGCCAGCATGGGAAACGGAGAAACGCTGCTGGATTTTCTCCGTTTTGCCACGGAAAAGTACCCCGCCGACCATCGCGTACTGGTGCTTTGGGATCACGGCATCGGCAGTCTCGGCGGCGTCTGCTTAGATGAACGGTACAAGGAAATCATCGGGCTGAACGCCCTGCAAAATGCCCTGGCCGGTTCGCTGAAACAAGACGCGGTGCATCCTCCTCTGGATCTTGTCTGCTTTGACGCCTGCGTGATGGCGACCCTCGAAACCGCCAATTCCCTCTATGGCTTTACCCGGTATATGGCGGCGTCACAGGATAGCGTGCCCGGCCACGGTTTCGATTATGCCGGATGGGTGGAAGCGCTGGCGAAGAATCCCTCCATGGACGGCGGTGAACTGGGGAAGATGATTGGCGATACCTATTTTGCCCAGTGCGCGGCAAAGGATACCCTGGACACGGCGACATTTTCCGTGCTGGATGTTTCGGCGCTCCCCAGGCTGAACGCTGCGTACGAACGGATGGGCAAAGAGGCGCTGCAAAAATCCAAGGCCGATTCCAGGTATTTCTTCACGGCGCTGGACCGGGTGGCAAACGATGTGGAACACTATGGCAACTATGAAATGGTGGATCTGGGTTCGCTGGCAGAGAGAATAGAAGGCGTCAAATCTGCCGATGCCGTAGCCAGAGCGGTTGACCGCGCCGTCATTTACAGATTGGGAGGAAAGTACCGCCGTTACGGAAAAGGACTTTCCGCCTATTACGTCCTGTCGGGACGTAAGGAAACCTGTGAAGCATACAGCAATCTCGCCGTCGCCAACGATACCATCGCTTCGCTTTACAGTACAATGCTGGCAGGCGGAACGGACGGCAAACCCTGGTCTGCTTTTGACGTGTCAAAGGTTCCGGAAATTCCCGTGTCTCTTGATGCGGAAAACATAGCAACAGCGACGCTTCCGCGCGATGTGCTGAACGCAGTCAGCAAGGGTTCTTTTGCGATTTACCTTCCCGCCGGCGACAAGTTACTGTTCCTGGGCAGCGACGACAAAATCGCGGTGGACTGGAAGAAAGGCGTGTTCCGGGACGGGTACGACGGGAAATGGCCTGCGCTGAACGGGCATCTGCTTCCGATGCAGCTTCATGAGCAGCATCCAGATTACAATCTTTACATTACCCTCATCAAGCTGAACGGAGAAAAACACCTTCTCTGGCTGGCTTTCGACATAGAGAAAAACACTTTTGAAATCCCCGGCGCGCGCCGCATACTGCAGGACAAGACCTTGGACAGGGATCTCGTGAAACTGCATACCGGCGACACGGTAACTCCGATCTTTGTAAGCGCCGATGGCAAAACGCAAGTTGACGGCGATCCGTTCACGCTGGATAAAGAGCCGGTTCTGCAGGACGAGCCGCTCCCCGACGGCGAGTACGTCTTCATGTTCCGCTTCGAGACGCTGCATAACGAGTATTTCGGATCGAAGCCAGTGAAGTTCACCCTGAAAAACGGAGAGCTGAAAATGGAAACCTTAAGTGCACAATAAGGAAATACGCCCATATTCTTGCAATACACAAGGATATGGGCGTTACACATTTATATGCATTTATAAAGCAACATACTCAATATTTCTTTGTTTGTAAATCGTACCTGAAATTTAATCAGCGTCTCCTTAACTGTTTGGCTTCTTCCCAAAACCATCTTTCCTTTCAATTGTTACAGCAGTCACTTCACCTGCTTCGGTTTCTCCGAGAGATGATACCGGAAAACATAAAAATCATGCTTTTCCGCAACGGAGATATGAATACTTCCTTTTCCTGTCCAATAGTAATCGTGCTGCACACAACCCCCGTTAGACTCCACGTACGGTTCCTCTGCCTGAATATACGGCTTGCCATACCGTTTTTCTATATCCCAGATCATTGCATCGTAATACGGAAGGTCATCCGTAAAGAAAATTTCATATACAACAGCCTCCCTTTGGGGAGAACTGTAATTTTTCTTCACATAGGCAGTTCCTTTCACTACGTGTCCATACCAGTCGCCGGAGAAATCAATACCAGTATTACCGGAAGCCTCGGCTCCCGCCAGCTTTAACTCTTCCGGCCGGCGGCCAACCCATTCCAGCGTTTCCCAAACATTTTTAACTTTTACCACTTGGTTTTGTTCAATCCGGGTATCCACGGCAGCCCCTCCTTTTACGTCCGGCGATGACAGAGCGGTGACGGTTGACGGTTGCGTTTCCGCCGCCGCAATATGCTGCGGCATAACCAAAACCCCGAACAAAATGCCCAACGCGCAAACAGCACAGGATAATTTTTTCCATTTTGTTTTGGTCCGGCGCCTGTACAAGTATGCGTCTTTTTCAAAATCCATAGCATGAAAAACTGCCTTCTCATTCTTATTATGCATCGGCATCAACCAGTCCTCTATATTTTGTTTGAAACAAACTATTCGGCTCAATTATATTTTACCACATACCATGTAACGGAACAACTGACCCGCGTAGCGCAGAACCGGGTTCCGGTAACAACAAAAAACAGCGCCTGCCTGAAAAAAAGCAAGCGCTGCGTTTCATTTTTGCATAAATCCAAATTCCCCTACACCACCCTCGCCTCGCAGTTCATATCCGGTAATGAATCATAACCAATTACAGTGCATTCGTACGCAATCAGGGCCTAACAATTCTTTAGCACACGCCCGTTGTGTGAATAATTGGCAAATTTCTCTGCACTTGCAACTCCGGCAGTTGCCGCCTGATACGCCCCCTGCAAGACTACCAACTATTTAATTAGCGTCTCTTAATTATGATTGAACAAAAGCTTCACGGAGACCGGCAGATTATTTTTCCACCAGTTCCGTTTTCCAGTTAGTCTCTTGGAGCAGATTGTCCAACAGGCGGATCTCTTTCGCCAGCTTGTCCACCGTCTTTTGCAGTTCAGCCGCTTTAACGACGGCTTTCACTTTAATCTCCGATCCTCTTGCCCGGTATGTGTTGTTCCCTGCAGTATAAACGAGCTCTTTATACGCAGAGTACCGGATGCTTAACGCATCTTTCCTGGCAATGATTTCGGTCAGGCTCATGCCGTTGGCCTTTGTGTTGCAGTTTGTTTCATTGATGGACGCCATCAGTTTTTCCAACCGGTCCGTCGCGCTGTCCAGCTCATTCAGCAGAACTATCGGATCTTCCGCCGGTTCTTCCCCCTCCTGCACCAACAGACAGTTTTCAAGCCGGCGCTTCAATTCGCTGATTTTTTTATTAATGTCTGCACGTTCCTGCAATGCTTCTGCTAATTTCATGTCTTCTTCCTCCTGTTCCACATTTATGAATCCTTAACCGCATCCCTTACCATCAAAAGTTCTTCCATTTCAATGCAATGGAGAAATGAATTTGCCTCCACGGCCTGTATGCATTGGGCAAAATCCATCCAACGCACGCTGTCCACTTCTTCCGGTTGCAGACGGAACTCTTTCTCTTCCAAATCCTTCCACAGCACAAACACCCGCGAATACTGCCGGTCATGATACTCTTTGCCAAAGAACACATCATCCGAAACGATCTTTCTGTCACCGCAGAAAATCAGTTCTTCAGTCTTCGCGGTAACACCCAGCTCTTCTTTCAATTCCCGCAAGGCTGAGGTCACAAAGTCTTCGCCTGCCGGGATATGTCCCGCACTGGAAATGTCATAGCAACCGGGAAACGATTTCATCTCCGTCCGTTTTTGTAGCAGGATCTGCACGGTTCCGTTCTTTCTCCGTACCAACCACACATGGGACGTCCGGTGCCATATTCCATTTTCGTGAGCCGTGTCCCTGGCAACAACCTGTCCGGTAGGTTCACCCTTTGCATTTACAATATCCAAAAACTCTTTCATGGCAATCACCATAAATAGTGCATTTCCATTTCAAAAAGTGCATAAAATTCACTGAAATTCACTTAAAGGAAAACAAAACAGGCTTCCCGTGCTAATTCTTTTGCTGAAAACGTTTTGCAGCAAACCCATTTATGGCAGCTCTAAAAAAATCAGCCTTTGGTTATTCTACATTTAGAATAGAAACTCCTGCAAAAAAGAAAATAATTTATTCTTGTTTTATACGTCTTTCTCTTACTGCTTCTTCAATATAGTTATTCGTTCATACTGTAACATATAGCAAAATCAGCTTTAATTTGCTATAATGTAATTGGAGGAATAAAAAATGATTCCAAAAATCAAAATGGTAGAACCTATGCCGGATTATAAATTAAAAGTACTTTTCGATGACGGAAAGACCGTGATTTATAATGTAAAAGAAGATATAGAAACCATCGAAAGCTATAAAGACCTGGTAGCCGTACACGGTTTGTTTCAGCAGGTACAGCTCGACGAAAGCAGAACCTGCGTCTATTGGAATGACCAAATCGATTTGCCTAGCGATACCATTTATGAATATGGAATCTGACGCCTGACGTTTGTCTTCGCAAAAATCATCGCACACAGCTGCAGCTTGTTTTTGATAACAACAAAACGGGCTGCGCTTTTATTTATCCCGACGTTATTTTAAAGATTAAAGCGGCAACCATTGACAAAATGTTAAAAGTTGCCGCTTCAATGTAGATTAAACTATAGAATTTTACTTAAGGAAACACTGATTAATTCGTCTGCACGCTGACTGGCGCTTTTTGTGACTGACTGCGTCAATGTCCCTCGACGCAGCTACGGCTGCGCCTTCGGGCCATTTCCTTGTCAGTCGCAAAAAGCCCTCAGTCATCGCACAAACTCATTTAATCAGCGTCTCCTTAAACTAATTTATGCCGTGCCGACCGTTCTTGTGATATAATAAATTGAAATATAAAAAATGAGAAAGGCGGGATAAACATGAACAAAAATGTTATGAAAAAGTATTTCACTTTCCTGTTATTGGCTGCGGTGATGATGCTATTTCCAACTGTTTCACAAGCTTCCGGTTCAGAAAATCCATCTAAAAAGATTACTTCTTTTGAGATTGTCACACTCCGCCTGAGCGGTATGCGGTTTACCACCGAGTATGAAATTGTGATGAAAGGCAAAAAGGCCGAAGTCACTGAATATGAAATAATCTATGCAAAAGAGGAGAAGCGTGCGCCTGAAAGTAAAAAGGTGTGCAACGCTGACAAGGTGCTGAAGCTGCTGAACGACTGCGAGCTTCTGACCTGGGACGGCTTTGTCGGCAATCACCCGAAAGACGTCAGCGATGGGATCATGTTCTCTCTCAAAGCCACCGTCAATGGCGGCCGGAAAATTTACGCACACGGATCGGAGAATTTCCCGGAACATTTCAGGGAATTCAGGGACGGGCTGGAAGCCATACTCAGTGAAAAATAATTATAAAGATCCTGTAGCCGTGCAAGGGATATTTGCAAGTAGCATACTTTTTTTAAAAAGAAAAGCGGCAACTATTGACAAAATGTTAAAAGTTGCCGCTTCAATGTAGATTTAACTATAGAGTTTTACTTAAAACTTAATCACTTCCGGTTTTTCCGTAAACGAAGAGAACGTGGCCACCGCATTTTTAAAATACAGCACCTGGGTATTGTCATCATCCGCGCTGTACATACTTTTCAACGTGGGGAACTTCTCCAGCATGGCAACTTTCACATCACGGTTGTCATCATTCACCAGTTCACCGGCAACCCGCAGCCATTTCCCACCGTTGAACGCGCAAATCTCCACCTTCGGATTCACGGCAATCTGTTTGGAAACGTCCTTCACCTTACCGGTCTGAATATAAAGCTTTCCATCATACAGCAGCGATGTGCCAAACGGACGACACCGGGGTTGCTCCCCCTCCACCGTCGCCAGGTAATACACATGCGCTTCATCAAGGAACTGACAAACTTTTTCAATACCTTCCATTTGAAAAACCTCCTGCATTAAAAATAAGTTCCGTGTTTCTGTTTTATATAAAAAGTGCATTAAGTACAGGAAGTACATCCAAAAGTACATGCCCCCTAACACGCCCGGGCACTGGCTTTTGACATACCGGATGTACTTCATGTACTTTTTTTACTATTGAAATCATATAATAAAAAAGTGTGTATATATAACTATAACGTGCGGAAAAAAGTGCATTAAGTACATCCAATTCACACAAACCGCATTAGCACTGGGCTCAGGCCCATGTACTTTTTTCAGAAAAAGTGCATTTCCATTTCAAAAAGTGCATTTTTACTTTAAAAAGTGCATTAAATTCACTAAAGTTCACTCAAAGGAGAACAAAACAGGATTTTACGACAGGATTCCCGTGCTAATTCTTTTGCTGAAAAATTTTTGCATCAAACCCATTTATGGCAGCTCTAAAAAATCAGCCTTTGGTTATTCTACATTTATAATAGAAACTCCTGCAAGAAAGGGAAATAATTAATCTTATTTTATACGCCTTTCTCTTACTGCTTCTTCAAGAAAGCTATTCGTTCATACTGTAACATATAGCAAAATCTGCATTAATTTGCAGCTTCCGTTTTCACCACATATTATATACTCGCACAAACTTTTCCGGTTCCGCTCCCATCTCCATGTACCGAAGCAAAATCTCTGCGCAGGCCCGGCTGTCACTATCCGCATGGTGATGGTTAAGGCAGATGCCATAGTAATCACACAGGTCATTCAGCCGGTGACTGATTCCCGGACAGAGCCTGCGGCCCATGACCACAGTACACAATCCCCTGACCTGCGGTTTCCACGCAATGCCGTAATCACGCAGACATTTGCGAATCACGCCCATATCAAAACTGGCGTTATGGGCAACCAGAATGCCGCTGTTCATGACCGGCTCAATAACTTTCCACAGCTGCGGAAACGTGGGCGCATCCGCCACAAGCTCCGCACTTATGCCGGTCAGTTGCGTGTTGAACCAATCAAACCGCTGCCCCGGGTTCACAAAATAAAAATACTCTTTTATGATTTTTGCATCTTCCACCACACTGATGCCGATAGCGCTTATGCGGTTGTTGTACCGGTTAGGCGTTTCCACGTCAAAAACAATGTATCTTGTCATAATGTAATCATGAAATAAAATTATTAGATTTCTCTCCTCGTAGCTGCCTTAATTTATTCCTGCTTTCGTTCAAAGCCGCAAATTGCGACTTTAAAGAAACCAAAATATAAGTTCACTTTCAGTTTATACGTCAGTGTATTAAACACTCTTTAATTTTTCCAGCATCTCCTCTGCTGCATTTTTCATCAGCAAAACGGCAAAACTTTTTTTGCCCGCATCCTTCAGCGATGCACCGATGTGGTACACCGTCTTTCCGTCCAAAATCAGGAAACGGTCATGGAATGCATTGGAATATTTTACATCCAGTTGCGGGTACTGTGCGTTAAATACAACTATATCCTGCGCCGTCAGCTTTGTCTTTTGGAATGTATAAATGGTTACAGACACTCCGGACTGTTTCTTTGCTAATAAGTTCAGCGTACTCACATCAACGTATCCGTCTATCAGGATAATATCCTGCTCTGCTTTTTGAATCAATTCTATAAGCAGGCTGAACGCATCATAAATCTGTCCGTCAAAAAAGAGTTTTTGGTTTGTTTCTTTGTGACTGCCAATATATTCAAAAATTTGATCAAAACGCTCATCAGTGTGCTTTTGATATTCCAGTTGCTTCAGTTCCACTTTGCTGATCCGGTCAAACAGCGCGGCGTTGTTGGCGATGAAGTGGCGCATTTCCCGGAATGCTCGCATGATGAAAATGCTTTGCTGCTCTGCCAATTCACCTCTGAGAACAGTAGCCAGCATATAAATTCCTTGCTCAGTAAATGCATAAGGAAGAGTTCGGCTCTTAACATTTGCGGTGACATTTTGGCACCGCAAAATTTCCATCTCGTCCCGTGTCAATTGAAACATAAAATCTTTAGGAAATCTTCTTATGTTCCGTTTTACTTGCCGGTTCAGGTTTTTAACTTCATAACCGTAAAGCTCCGCCAAATCACTGTCCAACATCACCTGTTTCCCCCGGATGGTGTAAATACGATTACGTATTTCCGCAGCGTCCGGGGTCATAATTTCAGATTCATTTTCCAAAACAACCACCTCTTTCTATTTTATTGAACAACTGTTCGTGATTATTATAGCACATTCTTCGCCAAAAGAAAAGAGGAAATTATATCTAACAAACGACCCTCTTCCACACCCGTTTCACTCAAATTTTCTCATTTTAACAGAAATTCAGAATTCTAAATCCCCATATTAGGCCATATACGCCCATATTCCAGCATTACGCAAGGATATGGGCGTTATATATCGTTATATGCAATTTTGAGGGGGTATCTGAAATTTAACTGTTCAATTTTGATACAAGACCATGTGGAATATGTTTATTAAAACTTTACTCTTGCGATCTTCCATAATTCGATCTATACTACGATCGCCAAAGCAAAAATTATGGAGGTGCCGGACATGGAATTTGCAAAAATGAAAAAACAACTTTTGCAATTGCAGGAAAAAGATTACCAAAATTTTGTGAAAGCACTTGTTTCCATTGAAACCAAATGTGACGACGAAGAAAAACTGAAAGACATGTATGAAGATTTTATGGAAGATGATACGATGGGATTGCTGGACATTGCACCGGAAGAAAATTTTCCCGAATTAACAATTCCGGACGATGGTTACAAGAGCCTCTCTGAAGCAATTCGCCGATTCGAAGCCAACCCATTTAATGATACGCTGGGATATTATCAGACCTTACAATGGCTGAAAGAACTTCGAAAACTTCGTTCCATCCTGAACAGACCTGACAAAACATATAATCCGAATGTCATTGCATTTGAAAGTCTCGAAGATGCCATCGATTCTTTTGACGGCATCCAGTCTGTTTCCGAAATCCAGGTTCTACATTGGCTGAAGCAATTAAAAAGAGCAAGGGATGTCGCCACAAATCCTCATCGTGATGACAAATGATATTAAGGGAAACTCCTTTCCTTATAATTATTTGAGGACTTTTTTATTTTAATCTCTTTTTATTATTTATTACAACTAATATCTTTTCTACACAAGAATTCAAATCATTCCGTATTTCGCTTTCCCAAAATCTAATAACTGTCCATCCTTCGTCACGTAAACGAATTGTATATTCCAAGTCTCGCTCACGATTCCGTTTTATCTTTTCATCCCAGAATTCCTTATGCGATTTTACGCTATGATAATTATTTCCGTGCCAAAAATCGCCGTCGCAAAAAACAACCAGTCTGTATTTTTTTATTGCAATGTCCGGCGTTCCCAAAATGCTTTTAACATTTTTCCGATAACGTATGCCGCGTTTGAAAAGCGCACGCCTTAACAAAAGTTCTATGGAAGTATCTTTTTTTGTATTCCCCCGCATCGAATGCCTCCCGGCTTCATTTGTCGCCGGCGGTTCTCTTCTTTTCATAAATAATCAATCCCATCGATTTCGCAACATACACTGAACATTATTTAATATACTCTGATTAAATTTTAATATCCAAGCACTTACAAAAAACGCACAAACTCAAATACTTTTTTTGAATTCATCATTCAACTGGGAAAGAATATAAGTATTATTAAGCCAGAAACATTGCGTAGGAAATCTATCTTCATATGGCCATACAAAGGATTCGTCCGTCGAAGCAATGTTAACTTTTGTTCCTTCTGGCAACAGATTCGTCGTGCCTAACCGTGTCGCGCCATGCGGCCTGACATGTGAAACCGGATTATCCGCCTGAGCAGGTAAGTTGTTCATCATACGGTTATTACGGATAGTTACAGTCAGGCAGCCCGCGTTTAAAATATCTTTTGTACGCCCCCAAACATTTTTAACATGTTCCTCTATATCGTTGTATGGCATGTTCCAAAACTGTCCGCCCATCAGACGCAAAACGCCTTCCTTATCAAAACGATACACAATAAACAGGAACTTTGTATCTCGAAGCGTATTTGCAAATTCAGCATCTTCCCATGTTTCCGATGCTACTTCTCGAAACTTGAACGGCGCAAATGACATGCTTTCTTTGATTCTTCCATTATACTGAATTCGAATCGTTTTCACCGCAACGCCGGCATTTTCTAATTCTGCAGCCTTGTTTCCTTTAATCCCCAGAATCTTATAAGCAACCAATGCCCCCAGGTTTTTTGCGTCAGACTTCATATCAAAAATCTGCTTCAATTCTTCTACAGACTTGCCTTTATAAGCTTCCAGCTTAGATGTTACATACGATTCGAAACTTTTTCCGGCCAGTTCCGAAACACTTTTAATGATATGTTCGTCCTGCGCTTCACCGAAAACAAATTTCCTGACCAAATATGTCATGTATTTGTTTTTCAGGCAATATGCTCTTTGCTTCGCCGGAATATTTGAGAATGGTTGCTGTCTCAAACTGGTTGCAGCAGTAGCACCTTTAGTACAGGCGCCTAGATAAAAAGTATCACCTTCTGAAAGTTCATGTGCTCTTCCTGCGCGAATTTTCTCAACAATTTTCTGCCAGTCATCTTTTATTATCACCAAATCTTCGGCAGGATATTTGAATAATATTGCTTTTAAAAACATAAAATCGCCAGGGTGATGGTCGCGTTTATACTCATAAAAGAGCAACATCAATGTTTCGTTCTTGTGCCAAAACGAACTGGTATCAAAAGTAGTATAAGCTTCTTTCATATAATTGATGATATTTAACACCAACCGTTCCTTGGCTTTATATCCGTTTTTATCTTTTATAACGCCTGTAACTTTTAATTCAACCCCTGCTTCCGGAAAATCTGGTTCAGCATCTGAATTAATCTCATAACCATACAGGCTTTCTTCAATTACATGACCAATGCCACCTTTAATTCCATCAGAATCGACACGACCATACTTATCAATTTGGCGCACGGTTTTACCAATAGCTTCATTGCCACGAATCAGGATTTCTTCTTGTGTTTTATATTCTATTTTTTTATGCTCGTCTGTATTTTTCATCTTGATCAATATCCTTTTTTGTGGTAAAATGATTTAGTAGCACTCATCACTTTTACATTCTTAGTATACTACAAGCTGAAGGAAAAAGAAACATGAAGGAAATTACAGTAGCAGAGCTATTTGCAGGAGTTGGCGGTTTCCGTATTGGTCTGGAGAAAGCTTCATTAAAATACAGAACTATCTGGGCCAATCAGTGGGAACCCGGGAAAAAAATACAACATGCATTTGAATGCTATGACAAACATTTCGGTCCTTCATTAAACAACAGCAACGAAGATATTGCTGTTGCAAAAAACAATTGTCCTAAAGTCGATTTATTGGTCGGCGGCTTTCCCTGCCAAGACTATTCTGTAGCACATTCTGGTGATGCAAAAGGCATCGAAGGAAAAAAAGGCGTACTTTGGTGGTACATAAATGATATTATCAAACTACGCAAACCTAGCTATGTTTTACTGGAAAACGTCGATCGCCTTTTAAAATCTCCCTCCAAACAGCGTGGCCGCGATTTTGGTGTAATTTTAAGATGTTTATATGATTTAGGTTATTACGCCGAATGGCGTGTAATCAACGCTGCTGAATATGGTTATCCGCAACGCCGGAGACGAACTTTCATTTTTGCCGCAAGGAAAACAACCAAATGGTATTCACGCATTGCAAAAAAAATAAATGAAAATCCTAGCGAAGTATTATATAAAACAGGTTTTTTTGCAGATCAGTTCAAAGTTACAAAAGGCGAAGATTTTATTCGAGAATATAACTTAAAAGAAAAGGTAACGGGCGAAAAATATATTGACCTTGTTGATTTTTCAAATCATTTTCAGGCAAACTTTGGGAATACAGGCCTCATGCTTAACGGAAAAATTTGCACCGCAACCACAAAACCGTATAAGCACAAACAGACTACTCTCGGGGACATTCTTGAAACCGATGGAGTTGACGAAAAGTATTTTCTCGGAGAGAATCTGGAAAAGTGGAAGTACATGAAAGGTGCAAAAAAGATAGAACGTACTGCAGCCAATGGGCACAGTTACGTTTTTTCAGAAGGCCCTATTGCCTTTCCCGATCCATCAGACCGTCCCTCTCGCACCATGCTCACAAGCGAATCCGGCGCAAATCGGTCAACTCATATTGTGGAGGATCCCAAAACAAAAAAATTACGTTTCCTGACCCCTGTCGAGTGTGAGCGCCTGAACGGTTTCCCAGATGGCTGGACCGATACCGGGATGCCGGAAAAATTTAGATATTTCTGCATGGGAAATGCGCTGGTTGTTCCGTTGATTACACGGATGGGAAAACAATTGATAAAAATTTTAAAAATAACAGAAAAAAAGCTAGACTGAAAAATGGTCAAGAATACATGAACGTTCTACTAAAAATAGAAGAACGCTTTGCAATAATTTGCAGAGCGCTCTTCTATTTTTAATTTTACGATTTCAATTTTACATTTCCATAAGATTCAATTGTTGTTAACGGACTATGAAAAATTAATTCTATTTCTTTTCTTGCCTTATTCGCCGAATATTGAATTTGATATTCTTGAATTACTCTATCATTATAAATATCTTTTATTCGCTTTGCATTATCATATGTTGCAATCCAGTGATAATCATCCATCTTGCGGATTGCATCGGACAATAACACATGCTCATTATCATCATAAAAATCTTTATATAAATGTTTACCTTGTTTATAATACGGCGGATCAAAATAAACAAATAACTCGTTTGTATTTTCATGAATTAAGATATTACTAATTAATTCTTTAGCATCTAAATGATATAATCGAATCAAATTTCCCGCTTCCGAAATTTTGCGAATTTTTCGTATCAAACTATTTTTTTTAAATCTGCAATCTAACTTATAGTTAGATTGTTGATTATTCCCCCCAATCGGCCCCCCAGTTATTATACCAGAACGATTTGTCCGATTCAGAAAAAAAGTTGCAAAAGCTAGTTCAAAGCTATATTCTTGAATATTATTTTCTTGCGCATTTTCATATACTAACTTTTGTTTTTTCCATTCTGTCATGTCAATTGTTATATCTTGAACAGCTTTAATGAACCGTTCACTTTCATGGATAATAGCATACCAAAAAGAATAAATAGCTATATCAATATCATTTAATATAATTGATTTGGCTTTTTTATTTAATAAAAGAGAAATGGCAACGCCAGCCCCTCCACTAAAAGGTTCGCAATAAACAGCATTATTCAATTGATTCATTTTAATAGTATGTTCAACAAAACTATTTAATTGGGTTTTACCGCCTGGATAACGCAAAGGAGATAATGTCGTAGGCAAAATAATCCCCCCTTTTTAACTTATGATACTACAAAAACTAAAATTTGGCCACAATAAGTTATAAGGATTTAACCCATTCTAAAATTTGATTTTTCTGTTCTTCAATATTTATATCATAAGGATTTGTTTTATAGAAAATTCTAACAAAATTTTCTATAAAATTAATTACTTCATCCTTATGACTCTGAGTCCATCTTTTATATAGTTTTGCATTCATTCTTCCCCATTTCTCTTTTTGAGAAGCAAACCATTTTTTAAATTCATTTATATCCGAATTAGCGTTAAGATTTGGAAAATCTCTAAAACAAGTTTGGTAGTTATATTGTCCAAGTTCTTTGCTCCAGAACATATCGTTTTGTGGTAAGCTATTTAAGAAGAAATACATTTCTTTTTCAAGTGCCAAATTGCCCGGCAATGCTAAAATATGTCTATGCTTATTTTTATTAATAAGATTTCTTTTATCTCCATCAATAACAAAAATTATTCTTTCAAATTCTGGTATTCTTTTAGATGCTAAATGAAGTAAAACATCTGATGGCAAACTTATATCTGCACTACTTTTAGCATCATAGATTTTTATTACTTTTTTTAACTTATTATGTGTCAAATATTTAAAAAATGAAGTTGCTGTCGGATCCTCAAACAGCGTTGTAATTTGACGAACAATTCTAGTTGAACTTATAGCTTCCAATTCTGCCATTATATCTTCATACGAAGCATCATTTTTTATCAGAACATCGTTACCACGCCGATATAAGGCCACTATGGTAGCATCTCTTTTCTTACTACGACAACACTCTTCAATAATTTTTTGCGAATGTGTAGTACAGATAATTTGTAATGAAAGTTGTTTTGCAGATTCTATAAGAAAATCTAACAATTTTTCTTGAGCTAAAATATGAAAAGTTGCATCTATCTCATCGATTAGAAGTAATCCACCTTGATAATTGTTTCCTAATGAAACCTTTAGCCTTCGAAAAGATAAAACGGCTGAAATAATCTGCCCAAGATTATCTTGCCCAGCAGAATTTGTTTCAGCATCATAGTCTTGTGTTTTGCACGCCAAAAAATCTTTTGTATCCGACATAACAAATTCTGGTGCAATATTTTCATTAAGTATAGTTATTTTTTTCTGCCAGTCTGAATAGAAACTTTTCTCATCAATAGTTAAATCGTAGTCTTCCTTCATTTCAACTTTTTTACTGTTGGCAAGAGGATATAAACGGTTTAAGCCCAAATAAATTACCGGATGCGGATAATTTCCTTCTCCCTTATTTCTCGTTTTTCCCACGACAAATCTGACGTTATTCTTCTTTTGGTCAGTTCTTTTTTCAGAATTAACAATTAAACTATTTGCTACTTCATCAACTACGTAGTTTACATAATAAGTGTATTTTCTCTCATCCGGATTATCGTAAACTGGCGACATCCTAAAAACATCTGAAAAATCAGCTTCATACAATTTGCCTGCAATAGTTTTTGTTGTTTTTTTATCAAGATTATTATATGCATCAGTATATACTTTGTAATCAGACTTAAACTCAAATGGTTGACATAGCATCCCTAATAAAGTTGACTTTGAAGTTGCATTTTGCCCCACAATTAAAGTTAAATATGGTCCAATTACAATTTCCGAATTCTTCGGAAATCTTCTAAAAGATTCTATTGCCAATGATGTAACTTTAAGCATTTTTATTCCTCGCTAATTAGTTTTATTAAGAAATTAAGAAAGATATTTAACTAATTTATTATATCATAAACATTGCATTAAAATTAAAATTTGCTAAACAAAAAAGAATTTTGGGAAAAAATTCCTTTTCGTTATAATATTAATGAATTGGGGGTATGTGTTTACGAATGCATACTTGAAGAAATCAGAGTAATCTGGTCTCTTTTTTATTTTTTCTAAATTCCTTTCCCTTGCCTCTACCGCCAAAACGCGCTACAATTATTTTACGCACAAGGCGACAGACAAAGAATTAGCCGCTTTCCTGTCGTATGTTAACGGAAAAGCGGCAGAGAGTTCTTTCACAAAAAATCTGGACAACGAGGTGAAACGGATTCGGGATAGTGAGGATTGGAGGTTTCACGCTATGTATTACGAAGCAGAGACGCAGTTTCATGAATGGCTTGGAGCAACACTTCCGCAGCATCTGCCTGAAACGGGGCAGATGTTTTTTTCTGTTCACCAGCCCCGGTACAAAATCTCCGAGGGAAGCAGGAACAGATACGGAGCCGTCACCACAGCCAGCCACAACGCAGAGGTTTTGCTCTGTCCTTCCGGCAGGCCGGCGCGTTTCAGGATGCAGTGGTCAAACCGGTAAATGCAATACGCCGCCAGCAGGATCGCGACAACCACAATCAAAAACGCCGTCGCATTTTCAAAGGGGTTGAGGCCAAGGCCGTGACTGATCGCCTGCAGCGAATCCGGTTTATGGGAGCTTGTAATCATAAACGCAGCGAACAAAAACAGGCTGCCGATAAAATCGGCGGCAAAGCCTGCGGCGCAGATTTTCCAAGCATATGTATTGCAAAACGCTTTCCGTGGGACACTGCCCGGATAGTTTTTGCTCCGCTGCGCATCGGCCGGCAAACTTTTATACAAAACAAGATAATCAATGATAAAGTTCAACGGAATCAGCAACAGCCAAAGGAGCGAAGGAATCCATACCAGCATCCAGATTGGGAAAAGTATGTTGTATAATGTTACGCTCTGTTTTTTTCGCATGTAACTTCCCCTTGACTAAAAATGAATTCGCCAACTTCCACGAATATTATAGCCGCTTTCCCGTCGTACGGCAACGGAAAAGCGGCTGTAAAAGTAACGAATCTGTAGTAGCAGAAGAATAATCCTGTCATCAGTTGTAACTCTATATAATTGTTCTACTCTATTTTTCCAGTCCGTTCAGCAAAACCTTCAGAAACGTAACATGCTGGGAAACAAAATCCCGGGTTCCCCAGTCTGCGTCACGGAAAATTTCTATATGCATCCTGTTTTTGTATTCAAGACTTGCAGGATACAGTGTCAGCGCATAACTGCTCTCACATTCCACAAAAAGAGCGGCCTGTTCCGGGGAAAACTGCGGAAACAGTTCCTGTACCAGCGCCTTCAGTTTGTTGGTGGCCTGGCGCATCTCCATACGGAAACGCCGGTGCATTTCGGTAGAAGCATCTTTCAGTATAACCGTGTTCGTAATGCTGAACAGGGACAGCATCCGCTGGTGGCGCAGATTCAGCTCCGCCCAGGCAAGACAGAATGCGTCACGGTCTGTTACCGCTCCGGAAAAAGTATTTTCCGCATCTTCTACCATACACCGTATATCCTGCAGCAGAAGGGTAAGGAAGATATCTTCCTTGCAGCGAAAGTAATTGTACAGGTTCAGGCGGGAAAAACTTAACTTCCTGCCGATTTGCGAGAAGGTCACTTTATCATAGCCCACTTCCGCGTAAAGCGAAGCCGCAGCATCTACAATTTGCTGTATCCTGATTTTTTTCTGTTCTTCTCCCCGCGCCCTGATAAAGTTCATTCCGCTGCCTTCCTTCAATTTGTTTTATATTATTATATCATATCTGTTTTTTTGCTGCATTGGTTATACAGCGTTCCGAGTCTCTCCTCATGCATTCGGTTTGCCGAAGTAGGTTTTCTTCATCTGGAGATAGGAGGCCGTCTGCATGTATTCCCGCAGGCCTTCGTTCAGCCGGTCCGCCAGTTCTTTATTGCCTTTGGCGACGGCAATACCGATTCCCTTATCTTTGTCGCCCGGCAATTCTGCCATCACGGTCAGCTTGCCGTTGTAAAAATTGGTGATAAAGAAACCGGCGGTGTGATTATCCACGATGGCAAAGTCTGCTTTTTTATCCATGACCAGCTTTAACGCTTCTTCCGCGCTGCTGCATGTAATCACATTCTGAGAGTATTGTTTGGCCTGGTTCGCGTGGACGCTGCCAACTTCCGCTGCAATGCGTTTATCTTTCATGGCGTCCAGGTTGGTGGCTTTCGTATCAACGGAGCCAATCACAACGTTGGAACTGATCAGGTAGGGTTCTGTAAAATCAACGATCTTCCTGCGTTCATCCGTAATCGTCATGCAGGAGATTACCGCATCCACCTGCCCGTCCTGCAGGGAGGGCAACAGGTTGTTGAATTCCAGGTCTACGAAATTCACCTTGGCGTAACCCATTTTTCTGGCCACACCCTGAATGAGTTCCACGTCAAAGCCGAGAAATGTTTTGTTCACTTCCTGATAATACCCAAAGGGCGGATAGTCTGCATCAATGCCCACGCGCAGCACTTTTTCCGCCGCCTGCTTCTGTACAGGCGCCTCTGCGTTTTTCGTTCCGCCGCCACAACCCGCAAGGGCTAACAAACAAATAACAGTTAATACCAAGCACATAATTTTTCTCATGTTTTTTTACCTCCTTACCTTGATTTCAATCTGTACGTAACACCTTTTAAACGGTCACAAATCCTTTACTTGCGTAACCGGTACTGTAGTAATAAAAGTTTTGTAAATAACACGTTGTTATTTATCTTGAGTGAATGATATCACATCACCACTTAAATTACAACCTGTAATTTGTGAATTTTTTGTGACGGATTTTGAAATCTGAAAAGAGGTCATTGCATAAGAATGATTAAAAATAATCCAAACATTGTGGTGAGCTATATTGAAAATCCATGTGGCACAAAAACGGGGGCAGGTCGGCAATCCTTTAACAAAAATTTGGTCATCAAATAACAAATATCAGGCAACAAAAAAAACAGCTGCGGAACAATCCGCAGCTGTTGGGTTACTTGTATTATGTGCAGGAATTTTTTTCTACTGTTTTGCACCGCAGGCAGTGCAAATCTTTCACAGATTTTGTTCCTAATCACTTTGTTTCAAACTTTCTTTTACAAACTTCTTACCAGAGGCCGACCATCTTCCACCACATCGGGCCAATGCCCAGGAAGCAGATCAGGAACAGGATAGAGCAGACGAAACCAACTTTCCACCATTCCGGCTGGGTAATATAACCGGAGCCGAAGTAAATGGGAGCCGGGCCGGTTGCGTAATGGGTTAAGCAGCCCATGATACCGGTTTCAACGCCCAGGGCGATAGCGGAAAGCATCGGAGGAGCGCCTGCAGCCACTGCCACGGCCAGGAACGCAGCGTATACTGCGCTGACGTGTGCGGACAGGGACGCGAATGCGTAATGCACATACATATTGATGAGACACAGAATAAGCAAGGTGGTCATGGGGTCGATTCCCTTCAGGCTTCCGGAGATGCCCGTTGCAATCCATTTTACGAAGCCCAGTTTTGCCAGGCCGGTAGCCAGGCTCATCAGACCGCCCATCCATACCAGCGTATCCCACGCGCCTTTTTCGGTGATGATATCATTCCATTCCAACGCGCCGCGCACCAGCATGAAGCCGATGCAGACCAGAGCGATCATAGTTGCATTCAGGCCGGTGAAAGAAGTGGTAGCCCACATGGCAAGCGCTGCCAGGAACGCGATCAACACGGTGGTTTCCGCGCTGCTCATGGGACCCATCTTCTGCAGTTCGTCTTTGGCCAGCTGCGGAGCTTCCGGTGTCTGGGTCAGTTCCGGAGTAGCTAATTTATAAACCAGGTATGGAGTAATGATCAATGCAATGATGCCGGGGAGAATGGTAGCCAGTGCGTAAGTACCCCAGGTGATATCCAGCCCGGTTACATCTTTGGCCAACTTTGCTACCAGCAGGTTCGGCGCCACGGAGGTCAGGAACAGGGACGAGGTGATGCAATCGCATTCGAAAGTGGAGAGCATCAGGTAGTTACCGATTCTCTTGCGGGTGCCGTCATCCGGTTCCGACTGGAACGCAGTGCAGAGGGACCGTACGATAGGATACAGGATGCCGCCGCCGCGAGCCGTGTTGGACGGGGTCGCCGGCGAAACGATAAAGTCGGTGATAGCCAGGGAGTAACCAAGTTTCAAAGAGCTTGTGGCAATCTGTGACATGATGACATAAGCAATACGACGGCCCAGGCCGGTTTTGATGAAGCCTTTGGCAAACATGTACGCGCCAACGATCAGCCAGATCGTTGCATTACCGAAGCCGGACAGCGCTTCCGCCGGTTTCAGTACTTTCAGGAACCCGGTGAGACCTACCGCAATCAGCGCTACGCCGCCGATTGGAATGGGATGCAGGATAAAGCCGATGATGGTCGCAACAAAGATTGCGAACATATGCCAGGCAGCCGGCTTCAGGCCTTCAGGCACTGGGATGAACCAGAGTACGATACCCACCAGTATGGTGAACATACCCTTTTGAAAGTTTGTCTTCAACATGATAACTATCCCCCTTTTAATTCTTTTTACCGGAAAGGAAATGCACGGAGCGCCAATGTAAAATTTGCGCCTCTTAATCCTTTGTATCTATTATAACTGTAATCACAATATTAGCAAAGACTATTTTTCATTTATTGTACGTTTTTTGTGTTTTGCATTCATTTTTTGTATAGTTTTTACGATTTTTTGCCTGATTGCAGCAAAAGACACCTATGCAACACCGAACTGACATCACGCCGCGCATGCGGCAAAAATAAAAGCTGCCGGATGGTTTTTCCGGCAGCTTACTATATATACTGCAGAGAGTTCCGCGCTGCATTCCGCAGCAACGTGATGATGGGAATGAAAAACTGCGGCCACACCACATATATTTTTTCATATTTATGCTGCATGCGAATTGATTTACATTCTTCTTTGCAAACAATTTTTTAAGCCCCCAAAAATGCTACTATTGTTTCTATACTCACCGGCTTAAAATCGTTAGCGTCCACGCCCAAGTCATATCGACGAAGTTTTGCCTGCACTTGCTGATAGTTATATTCTTTTGAGTTATGCTGATGCCCGTGCAGATGGATGGCGCCTTTATAAAAGTCCGCCCATTCTTCAATCGGGTAATGGAACAGCACGAACTTCTGATTGTTCCATACCAGCTCATGATAGTCTTTCACCCACTGAAATACCCAGGAATACTGCTGCCAAGCTTTGTTATCCACTAACCGGTCGTGGTTGCCACGGATCAGGTATTTTATACCCTTCAATTGTGAAAGCATGGCAAAAGCTTTCCCGGGACCTTCCATGGTAACGTCTCCCAGAATATACACCTCATCGTCAGGACTTACTGTATCGTTCCAGTTTTCAATAAGGCTGTCATTCATATCATCGGACGACCAGAACGGCCTCGGGCAGTGATGGATGATATTATCATGGTAAAAATGTAAATCTGAAGTGAAGTAAATCATTTTCCCTCTGTACAGAAACCCGTATTTCTGGTTTCCTGTTCCTTTCATTATGTACATCGCCTTCAATGACGCTTTTTTACGAACCGTCACGCCCCCTATGCCATGGATATCACCCACAGCGAGAATACGTTTATACTGCATGCTGACCTTCCTCAAAAAACCTGACGATCTGCTCAAGGCTTACGGGGCGGAATCCGTTCGCATCCACGCCCACGTCATACTGACGGCGGCCGCTGGCTCTGTTCTGCAGGTTGTATTCCGCAAAGTTATGGCTGTGCCCGTGCAGATTATAAGAACCGTGTGAGTCCTTGTTCCAGCTCAGGAACGGATAGTGACACAATACGAAAGTACGCCCCTGCCAATGCAGCTCATGGTACATCTTCACCCATTCGATGCCGCAGGCCGATGAACCGAACTGCTTTTCCCGCGCGAAGTAATCGTGGTTGCCCATGAGCAGATACTTCCGGCCCTTCAGCCGGGCTATGATCTCCGTGGCCCTGTTGGGTTTCACCATGGTCACGTCTCCTAGGATATAGACCTCATCGTTTTTATGGACGGTGCTGTTCCAGTATTCAATTAACTTTTCATTCATCTCCTCCACTGTCTCAAACGGACGGTTGGTATATACAATGGCATTCTTATGCCAAAAATGTAAATCCGAAGTAACATAAATCATTTTTCCAATCCTATTCCCTCAAGCCAAACCATTTCTGCATTCGCAATTTTTCTACCTTCATGGAACATCCGCATCTTCTCGCTTAAATCAGCATTCCTGAAAACTTCGTCATGTCGTTCCATCAAAAGCGCCCGCATGCATTGTTCGTGACTAACGATAACAATATTTTTATAAGGCAAAACATCTAAAGTTTCCAATGCATAATCAATCCTCTTCATAAACTGCCTGAAGCTTTCAGCGCCATTGCCATCAATGTAATCAGGAACTGCAGCATCCCAATACGCTTCAGCCCTCTTTTTCCTCTCCGTAACAGTAGTACCTGCGCATGTATCTGGTGCAAGGTAGGTAAATTCCCGTATTGTCGGCCAGATTTCAGCCTTAACAAGAGGAAACTCACAGGAAATACGTTCAGCCGTCTGACGTGCCCGCAAATAAGAAGAGATTAGAAATCGGTCAGGCTCAAATGGCAATTGCTTTGCAACTTGATTCGCTTGTGCCTCTCCCTTTGCTGTCAACGGAATACTAACCGAATCAGACGTGACCAGTCCGGCATTAGCCGCACTCTCTCCATGTCGTATCAGCAAAATATTTTTTGTTTTATTTTCAAAGCCGAATTTAGTAACTATATTTTCATTCTTTATATTTTTTGCATATATTTCCTGGAATTTTATTGGTCCCAACACTTTTTCTATATCCCGCGCTGACGGAACATATTCTCCACTCTCAAACATGGAAAACCGATACGGATTCCCATGCCGGGCTACATTGAATATAGTCGCCAACTCTTCCGTGGTAAACCTGAATCCACGCAAGATCAGCAGCTTCACCAAATTTTGCGTTTCTATCATCTGCGGCCAATATTGATTCATTTTCCAAATCCAGGAATGTTTGACAATGTAGTAACCGCTGACAAGTTTTGTTATGCGTATCGCTTTCAATGTCGCTTTCTTACGAAAATTCATGGTATCTCCCTCTTAGGCCTGCCAAAACTTTTTACTAAGCACATCCACGCAACTCAGCTTGCCGCCCTCCATGTAAGCACCAGTATCACATAAAATTATCCTATTATTAAGAAATCGGGGAACCGGTTTCCTATAAGGAAGATAATGAGTAAGTTGCGCAGGCGTATGTCCAACAACAATAGTTTCATCTCCATTATAGTTATAAAACCATTTGCGCGAACATAATAAGTCCCTAATGCTTTGATGACAAAGAGACATCCACGGATCTAACCCGGCATGACAAAAGAAATAATCATTAACCTGATAATATATAGGCAATCCAGCCAGCCAACGAAGACGTTTTTCCAATTCACACTTTTCTAACGTCTTCAACTTACGATATGTATCCTCACCGCCGTTGTCAGACCAAGCATAAGAAAGCACTAAATCAATGCGAAAATCTGGTAAAAGTTCTCGCCCAAAGTCATACTTCTCGCATAAAATATAACCCACGCACATATATTCGTGGTTTCCCAACAGCGGTATCACCCATTCCGGGTACTGCTTGTTCAGCGCCATCACATAGTCCAGGCATTCCAGCGAATGCGGCCCCCGGTCAATATAGTCGCCCAAAAAGATCAGCAGGTCTTGTTCCGGATTGAACTTTACTTTTTCCATTAGCGCTATTAACTTGTCATACATGCCGTGGATATCACCCACGGCTAAAATCCGTTTATATTGCATCTGCAACCACTCACTCTTTTATACAGCATCAAAAAAACATTCGCCATCTTCCGTTTCTATATCAATGCAATCCGGGATGATCTGATTATGCTTGTTACCCTTGTCCAGATAATAAACATCTTCACAACATTCCGGGCTTTCATAATTATACGTATAACGAACACTGAATACCATCCAGAGACGGGACGCGTCCACTTCCACTACCACAAGGCGTGTAAGCGCATCATCAAAAAAATCTCTGCCAAGTTCATCGTCACCAATAAGCCTGGCAGAAAGATATTCATAGGAAACACTGCCGTCTTTTGCTTTTTCCACGATGAACGGCCCATCATTAGAAGCGTTCTGCTCCAACCAGTCCGCCAACAGATGTCTTTTGTCGACGTCTTCGAATTCTTTGGGACAACCTTCCGGCAGTCCATACCCATTACATTCCCCAAACTGTCTAAACAATGCAACCTTTATTTTTTCATATTACTTTCCCTCAACTACACATGAATCGCCGCCAAAACCATAAGACGCAACGGACGGCTGAACGTCCGGCCTCACCATATTATGTTCATCCCGCTGATCCAGATACCAGATTTTTTCTCTTCCATTAAGCGACTGGATCAGCCACGGCCGGGACAGGTCTACCGGCACAACCGCAACGGCGAAACAGTATTTCCGGTTGCAACCTTTTTCATAAATATAGTATTGGTACGGCGACAGCTTTTCTTTCCCGTCATACAGATACTGTTGACCGTTCTCTTCCAGCCACTGTACAAACGCATGCCGATTAACAAAATCAGCTTTAGCATATTCAGAAGGACACCCGTCCGGAACATCCTGCATCAAATCACACCTGTCAAAAATAGCAATATACATCTGCTTCAGTATTCGATACGCCCTGACAACGGATTCATCCAGCAAGGCGCGGTATTGATTCGAATCATTCCCCTTTGCTTTTTTGAGTTTCTGAACGCTATTGATGATTCCCTTACGCCGAAGCGATTGAAATGCTTCCAGCTCACCATCCCGGAAATCCCCTAGAATCAGCTCGACAATAGCTGTAATAAAAACTGCTCCTTCGTTTTCTTTATCCTTGTTAGCCTCTACCCATTGCCGGTAACGTTCATAACACCAGACAAGGCTTTCCTGTTCCAATAGGGAAAGACGGCTAATGGTCTTTTCTGTAAACGGTTTGGTCATAGTAGAAACCCTCCCATCATTTACCATCTTAAGTTCTTGGTAACCCTAAAGTTCATATAGAAACGAAAAACATTTTGAATTGCAAAAGCATCAATTAAGCACACTGTATCACTTTAATTTTACTAACTCTTGCATACAAAAACAATAATTTACGTGTACCAAAATCAAAGAGAGGTAAGGGCGGGACAGAGCCTTCCTGTTTCCCGCCCTTGTAACTAAAGTCCATCCAAGTTATTATGTTTCCTCCTCTTTTAACTCGTTGACGCGATTACGAAGAAGGTATTCTTTAATCTTCTTCGCTTCTTCATCGCTGACCCAGAATGTTTTATGTTTTCGTTTCACACGTTCCGGTTTACGTCCTGCGTTTTTCCGCCAGCCACCATGTTTTGTTTTCTGTTCTTGTTTTCGAATTTTTACCAACGGCGCACCTCCTTCACAGGCCATCATATACGACACGTTGAAATGGCTACTCAAATTCTTTCCAAAGATTCGTTCTGTCATCCTACTCTTATTTACAAATCGGAACTTTCTGAGATGAGAATATTAAAACCCGTTTTTTCCATCTATCTGGTTTCGTCGCGGCACTTCCATCCTCCGCAACACCGGCGGGCGCTTCTGCTTTATATCGCTGCCCCGCAACAGGCACTCGGTGGGTTCTGCAGTGCCAGACAATGTATACATGGCAGTAAACAGGAGGTCTGAGAAAATATTGGACAGCCCCCTGGCTCCTGTCTTTTTTTCAGTTGCCCTGCGGGCAATCTCCTGGAACGCAGCATAATCCAGAGTTAGCTTATGTCCCATGTTCTCAAAGCGCTCCTGGTACTCATGAAAGACGGACGTTTTGGATTCTTTCATGATTTTTACCAGGTTGTCAACAGAAAGCGCCTTATAGTTGATACGGATTGCAATGCGTCCGGCCAGCTCCCGCATGATGCCATAGTCAATCATGTCTTCAAGGTTTGGCGTAAGGTCGGCATCGGGCGGCAATTCGTCCTTGTCAGCATGATTATCTGCCTTGCAGCTCGTCGGCTTCAACTTTGCGGTAAAACCAATGCCTCCAGACACGGCTTCCGCTTCATGCCTTTCATGAGTTTCCTGTCCACGTTGCTCCGCCAACAGTCGGTTGCGGGTAATTCTTTCCATGCCGTCAAATGCGCCAAGAAAAACGAACATGACGCCACTGGTATTGACCTTCAGCTCATGCTGGTTCTCGTCATCTTCTTCATAATAACGATTCCCAAGTTTCACCTGCCCTGCCGGATACTCGCCACCTTCTGTCATTTTCAGAAGCGCAGCCTGGTAATCCCGACAAAAACTGTTTGTACCTGCGCCTTCTATGATGCGCAGTTTGTCGAATTCATCTAACAGGATGATTCCATTACCCGCCATGCGGCATACTTCATCAAAGTCTGCTTCCGTACGCGGCGTATGGCGCAACCTTGTGAAGAGGTCAACAGCCTCCCGGCACAGATCTGTAACGAGACAGGATAAATCCTTGCTACCTTTCCATGAATCGTTGGGCGTATAGTCCGGGGCATTACGCATGATTACCGGGATACCTAACTTTTCTTCCAGGCTTTTTAAAACGCGGAAGGTCTCGGTCTTTCCACAGCCAGTGGGGCCAGCCAGCATCATGTTGTCCTTGCGGATGCGGGAATGTTCGTTCCGCTCATATGCGGCAATACGGTAAAGATGAGAAGTTACGCCCATGGCAACGCGCTTCGCTCCTTCGTCCTGTCCAAGAACATAACCGTCAAGTTCAGCCTTCAGCACAGCTGCATTAAAGTACTTTCTTTCAGTCATTGTTTTATGCTCCTTTCAGCACACAACTAAGGTCGTTTTGTCACTACACTGTCAATGATGCCATAAGCCAGCGCTTCCTCAGCGGTCAGGTAAGTGTCGCGGTCTGTGTCGGCCACAATTTTTTCCCGCGTCTGTCCCGTGTGAAGCATAATGACCTTGTACATCTCCTCGCGGGTGCGCAGCAGATGCCTGGCATGAATCTCAATATCCGAAGCCTGACCCATCATTCCTCCCAAAGGCTGGTGAATCAGAACCTCAGAGTGGGAAAGCGCGAAGCGTTTGCCTTTGGCTCCCGCCATCAGCAAAACGGAAGCCATACTGGCCGCCATGCCGAAACAAATAGTGGCCACATCCGGTTTAATGAACTGCATCGTATCATAGATGGCCATACCAGCTGAGACACTGCCGCCAGGGCTGTTGATGTACAGACTAATATCTTTGTCCGGATCCTGAGATTCCAGGAAAAGCATCTGCGCAATCACCAAGTCTGCAGTCATGTCATTAATCTCTCCCGTCAGGAAGATAATCCTGTCTTTTAGTAATCGGGAAAAAACATCGTAAGAGCATTCCCCATTGGCACGTTCTTCAATAACATAGGGCATATAAGGCATAATTGGGTTCTCCTTTCTTAACTGAGGGCGATTATTGTTTTCTACATTTCACCTATTATTATGGAAGTGCGACTGCCGAATATTTTCGGCAGATTTAGTATCATAACGGCAGAACGTCACTTGAAAAACATTCTGCCGTTTCCATGCTACTTTTCACCGGTTTTTCTGCGGTAAAATTTCCGGCGCCTTGTCTGCCGTAAAACACTCCGGTTTCAGACGCAACGTCAGGCGTTTCCGATTTCCGGCCAGACGAAGTACAACAGGTGAAAGAACTTTGCCGAAGACAGACGCAAGGCCGCGGGCGCCCATCTTCTGTCCCATCGCTTTATCCGCAGCAGCCTCCAACGCTTCATCTGTTACCTGCAACGAAACGTTATGCATACGCAGCATTTTCCGGTAATGCTGTACAGGCGAGCGGTCCGAGTGAGCCAGGATGTTCACCAAATCGTTTCGATCCGGCTCATTTACCCGACAGACTACAGTAAGGCGCTCCAGCATTTCTGAAGGCATGCCATACTTTTTTAAGTCCGGCAGCGTTGCTTCCGATACTGCAACAACAGCATCAGCTTTACCCGCCGCTTCGGTTACTTCTTCACGGCCATCGTTTTGACGAAGAAAACCGATACTTTTCTTTTCTGCAGCCAGCCGCTTCTTTCCCGTTGTCCGTTCCAGAATGATGCTATCCAGGTTAGCGAACTCGCCGCCGATGACAAAGAGAATATTGCCTGTGTTCAGCTTGTGTTCCCCGTCGTCATCGCGAAAAGTTATATCACGCCCATCCATCAGTTGCATCAGTTCGGTCAGCAAAGCCTGCCTATAAACCGGCTGCATAGTTTCATCGGTCCCACAGCCAAAAAGCTGGTCCCATCTGTCCAGGCAGATGATGCCGCGGGATGCCTTTTCCGTATCCCCGCCGCATTGCCGCAGCAGTTCCCAAACAGGTTCTTTAACGGAATGTCCTGGATAACCCGGTGGCACCATTGTAGTGATGTCAAAGGAAACCAACGCTCTCCCAGTAGCTTCCGCCAGTTTTTCCAACAGCGCAGTTTTTCCACTGCCTTCCTTCCCATAAAGCAGAACATGCTGGCTGCGCATGGGAATAAAGTCTTTATCAAACTTGTGCAATGTATTGTGACGGGCAGCCAACTCCTGCTCGTAAACTGCCGCAACCAGTTTTTCCTTAGCGGCATCCTGTCCGACGATGGTTTTATCCAGCATCTTTTTAACCTGTTTCGGTTGACACATACCGGCCCTTGGATTGTGACTGGTATACGGAAGCGCTGCCAGGGTTCTTGCCCTGCTGTCCATGACCAGTTCCGGATCCCAATGGCATCCATAAATGATATCCAGCACATCATCAGACAGGCTTCGCCCGGTTTTCAGGTCAATTCCCAGCCGCGCCAAGATGACGGCGACCTGCATGTTGTTTTCCAGCCATAGCGGATTTGCATCTCCCTCTTCCGGATGAAAATCCAGACATGCGCCACAGACTTGTGCGGCATGTACCATTTCGGCCGCCTGCATAATGGAATACAGATTATGGTTCAGCGGTCTTTTCAAGTCGCGGTTTCTGCGCAACTCTTCATTGCTAAACAGGGATATACGTCCATCCGCATCCTTTTTCATAATGCTATGCGCCGCCACAAAGGTTTGCACCTCCGTCAGTCCCAGAACCAACGGATTATCCGCATGCTTTACGTGCAAAACCAGGAGGGACACTACTTCCCGCTCCGGTTTCGTTTCCATGGCAGTTTCATTCTCGCTTACGGGTACATTGATTACAGTTTCCATTTTTCCCATACTGTCCATCCTTTCTTTTCACTGAACCGTCAAAACGGATTTGAATTCACCTTCACATAGTATTATGGAAGTGTGACTGCCGAAAATTTTCGACATATCAATTTTATTGCAAAATTCTTCAGACATTATTATGGGAGTACCACTACCGAAAATTTTCGGAGCACAGCATTTACATTTTAAAAAGCTTTCAACAACACTGTTGCACTATCGCAAAAATGCAATAAAAAAAGAGACGAAAAAAAGGTTCCATAACGCAAACAAAAATCCTTTTGGTTGAATTATAATGAAGATAGATTTGGAATCATCCTAAATCATCTTCCTGAATTTCCAAAACACAATAATCCTGTTACGAATCGACTCCTAAAACATAAACTCAAAACATGTTTCCGGGTCTATTTTTGCAAATTCGGTTCAATCAAAAGTTTTGTTTTATGCGTACCTCTCTTCCGTCACTTTAAAAAGTCACTATGTAGTTTTCCGGCCATCATTCACAGCCGACATGGTTATTATACAAAAAAGTGCGTTTTTTGTCAATATGTTATTTCAATATTTTTATATTTTATCTAATAATCTATTTATATTTATATTATTTCTGTTTCTTTACGCAATTTCCGAGTCGTCGCATCTCAATTCATCGATTTATCTATCCCCCTCTTTTAATTAGCATGTCAAAAAATGTAATGTTTTCTGTAAATCCATTCATTATATAAGCTACTTTGTAATTTTTTATCAAAATTTATGCTGTTATTATAGACAAAGTTCTATGATTTTTGTTCTTCCAAAAGTCCATTTTAGAGCATATGCCATTTAAACGCCCGTATAGCCCCGTAGAACGATTTTCCCCTTTAGACGATGTTTGTACCGCATTGACCATTTCATAGGCTTTACAGGCAATTTTACGAATCCATAGTATTTTTATATGATTAAATTTTAATGGTTTTTATCGTTTTCCATTTCCTATTTATCATACAAAGTTTTTATATTTAAATAAAAAATCGTAATCATCTATTTTCCTTCAAGCTTTAACGAAAGATAATATTATCACGCAATAAACAGAAAATGATTTTCTTAATTTCTATACTGTAATTATTTATAAAATGTTTTATAATGGAAGAAAAATCCGGAGGCAATAAGCAATGAAACAACATAACAACAAATTTACAAAACAGCAAACGAAAGAACAACAAATCAGAGATGCAATCATTCAACACACCGAAGGCCCCATGCAGGTGATTGCCGGTCCGGGAACTGGAAAAACAAGTGTGCTGATTGACCGCACCACATACCTGATCCAGGGAAAAAATGTTTCTCCTAGCGCAATTATGCTTGTTACCTATACCCGGAAAGCAGCGCGGGAATTGTTGACACGCCTTACAGAAAAACTGCGCGGTGAACACGATTTAAGCGGTATGTATATTGGCACATTCCATCATATTTGCAGTATGCTGTTGCAAGAATACGGAGACAGGTCTTTTTTTAACGCTTCCCCAGATATAGAAAGCCGAAGCGGCTTTACCGACAATCAGGAACAACAAAGCAGTAAACGGTTCCTGGATGAATTTGAGCAGCAGTACCAAATTTATAAGAATTTATGGAGCGGGAAAAAATTAACCGAAGCCTTTCATCCTTATGATGAAGATAACAGCCTTTTTTGGCGCCCAATCTATTGGGATAGTATACAATACTTACACAATTGCTGGAAACTGGCTGGTGACGTAAAAAACTGCCTTAATCAATTAGCGCGGGAAAACCTGCTGGACGCATTGGATGACTGGCAAGAACCAGCATCTGAAAAAAGGACAGGAAACACTGTAGCAGTCCGCAAACTATCGGATGAAGAACGTCGCATAACTATGTTGCAGGCACTGACGCGAAAATATAACGAACTGAAAGAGGAAGAACAATTCAGCGATTATGAAGACCTTATCCGCAATGCCGCTCACCTTATGGATGACCAAAAGACCCGAAGAAAAATTGCCGGAACAATTCAATACATTATGGTAGACGAATACCAGGACGTAAACGCGGGCATGGAAGACTTTCTTCTTAAATTAGGAAAAGAAATCCATAACAACATTTGTATCTTTGGCGACGACGACCAATCCTTGTATGAGTTCCGGGGAGGCAATGTTCGTTTCCTTTTAAACTTTCCCAAACATTTTCCTAAAGGAATGTGCAAGGAATTCCGTTTGGATATTAATCACCGTTCCACGCCTTCTATTGTAGAATTTTGTAACGAATGGATGAAAGACGACGATTTGTCCGAAAATAAATATGGAGAAGCCCATTGGGAAGACAAGTGGCGCCTGCCCAAGATAATCAGGCCCGATATTTCACAAAATACTGTTCCTGAAGCCACTGCAGAAGGAAGTGTCTTTTTCCTTTCCGCCAACACCGAAGAAGACTGGAAAGAAAAAATAGTTTCATTTATAAGTAAATATGGAAACAGTATGGGAAAAACTGTTGGAAATCATAATCAGATTGCCTTTTTATGCAATTCTGTAAATGATCACCTGGTTCGGGTGCAAATACCGTTGCGGCGGAGCCGCCTGTCCGGAACAGTGAGAGCCACTAATCCGGACAAACGGGAGCCACTTACTTTTGAAACTTGATTATCTACTC